>JALRHN010000229.1 GCA_023259575.1 Candidatus Kapaibacterium sp.
GCTATTGTATAGAGTATAAACTTCCTCATGCAACTAATCCTAATTTTATATTGAATAATTTAAATTCGCAGTAATATTTTATCTAAAAAAACATACATTAATATAAGGAATATATCATTAAAATCTTATAAATAAAAACTCTGTGTCCACAAAAACTTACCAATTAAGTATCATCTAAGTATTTTAATTGTATAGGTTTGTTTTGGTGTATAGATGATATATGTACCAGGTTGATATGATGAAACATCAATAATAGAATTATCGATATTTTCTATTGTTATATTGCCTTGCATATCTACAATAGTTATTTGATGTAATTGACTCAATTGTGAATTACAAATAAGAAATCTATCACATGGATTTGGAAATATATTGGCTTGCTTTTCTTGAATATCCGTCCCTGAAATAACATCCTTACCTTCTAAACTACCCATACTTTTATTAGTAAATCTTGGGGCAATTTTGCATATATGTTCATACTGAAATAGTGGTTGTAATGAAAATTCTTTCTTTGTTCCATTTTGAAAATATGAAGCAATTCCAGGATTAACTGCATTCATTAAAGCAGGAGAATTTTCAGACAATATAAAATCATAAATAGCAGGATTATTAAACTTTACTTCTTGAATCGGTATAATTCTTGTATTATATGATGTATCATAAATTGAAGCCTTTCCAATAAGCATTGTACCGTTTCCAGCAAAAATATTATTCACCCATGTCAATAATCTGGTATTTGTATCAATTCTAAAAAAAGTACCTGCGGATCTTTCATTTACAAAAGTATTTGAAGCTATGTATAAGCTATTATCCAGAGTGTCTCTCAATCCTTCTAAACCATAGCCTATTGTATTTCCATTTTCTGCATTGGCACTATGCTGTAAAATATTCCCAATGATAAAAGAAGTACCTCCATTTGGTAAATCAATATTTCTAGATCCAGTTCCTTTTTCTTGAGAAATATTATTATAAGCAATCATATTAAAAGCAGCTCTGGACTTTACCTCATGTCCAACTTTTGTACCATGAGCATAATTAAATTGATAATAAAAAGCTTTGATATGCCCTATATAGATTCCGTGAGATAAACCATCACCAGCGCCGCTGTTTTCAAATTCACATTGTTCTATTATGACAGTACTATTAGGATTTGCACCACATAAAATTCCATCTTGATTATTTCTAAAAGCACAAGATCGCACAATAATATTGGTGCCTTCAATTCTTATACCTGCACCATTTCTATCAACTACAGCGCAGTCTCTAAAATCAATGCCTTCAACAATACAATCATCACCTTTAATTACCCAAATAGCCTTTTGCTCTGCAGCTTTACCATTAGCTTTCAAAATTGTTCCAGATTCTCCTTTAAAATAAAGTCCTTTAGCATACCATGAGCATACATCGCCGATATATTCTGCTTTATCAATATAAATAGTATCAAAATCTTTAACCAATAAAGCAATATCACTAGGCTTTTTATACTGTCTATTTGGCCCAATATTCCATTCAGTAGCGAATATTGAATTCGAAAAGATTAAACAAATGACAATGCAAAAAAGAGAGTATACAGTGCTCATACTATACCTTAAAAGAATGCTAATTGATTGATAATTATAGGAATATCACTGGTAAAATAACACATTATTTCAGCAAAGGAAATTAATTAATAGAGAGGTTTTTATATATTTGTTAAAGTTAATAGGGAATGTCTTGTTAAAACTTTTTAGTACAGGCATGTAAAGCCTTTGGGCCTCTACTTTGATTAATTAGGTTAAAATTCATTTTATGAAGAAAACACATTATACCGCTATAGCGGCTATGTCTATAGTTATTGCTAATATGATTGGGACAGGAGTTTTTACAGGGCTTGGTTATCAACTTTTATCGATTCAAGACTTTACAGCAATTGTTTTACTATGGATTGTAGGTGGATTTTTGTCTTTATGTGGAGCATTTGTTTATGCCGAGCTTGGGTCTATGTTTCCTCAATCAGGCGGTGAATACAGATATTTATCAGATATACTTCATCCATCTTTAGGATTTTTATCTGGTTGGATTAGCTGCACAATTGGCTTTACGGCTCCGTTAGCAATGAGTGGCATGGCTGTTGGGAATTACATAAAAGGATCTATTGGATATGGAGATCCATTACTGATTGGTATTATATCTTTATTGATATTAACTCTTATACATTCTACGAATCATTCTGCAAGTGGTGGATTTCAATCAATATTTACTATTCTTAAAGTATTGGTAATCATTGCTTTAATAATAGCTGGATTTGTATTTGGAACAGAAGATATCCATAAATTTATGCCTCGTATCAATACTATTCAGCAAGTATTTTCTGAGCCATTCGCCATATCATTGATATATGTAATTTTTGCTTATTCAGGTTGGAATGCATCGGCATATATAGCTTCTGAGATTAAAAATCCACGGAAAAATCTTCCTATTTCAATTATTGGTGGTACAATCATCGTAACGATATTGTATGTTCTCATCAATATGATGTTTCTGTATACTGCTCCGATCAATGAATTAATGGTAGATATTACAACTATGCTGCCAAAAGAATTAGTAGTAGTTGCAGGTTCAAAATTTTTACCTCCATTTATTGTTTCAATTAGTGGTTTAATAATAGCATTTATGCTTATTTCCTCTATGAGTTCTATGGTAGTTGCTGGGCCCAGAGTACTTAGAGAAATGCTATTTGAATATAAATTATTAAAGAATGTTAAAAGCAAAGATAATATCCCAGTTTCTAGTATCTGGATTCAAACTATCATTGCTTTAATCATGAT
>JALRHN010000022.1 GCA_023259575.1 Candidatus Kapaibacterium sp.
TACATTCGTTTGTACATGTCAAACTGTGCTATTCCAATTCTTTGTAAGAAATGCTTTAAAGATACCCACAATACACCAAAACCATATATAGAACTACGCTTAAAATTAATGCTTGATGCTTCTGCAAAATATTTGGTTGGACAAGTAACTTCACCAATAGAAAATCCAGCATATACAATTTGCGATAGCATTTGATTATCAAAAACAAAGTCATCAGAATTAGCTTCTAAATGCAGAGTCATTATTACTTCTTTAGAAAAAGCACGATAACCTGTATGATATTCACTTAATTTTTCACCAATTAATATATTTTGGAACAATGTCAAAAAACGATTAGCTATGTATTTGTACAATGGCATACCACCTTTTAAAGCGCCCTTACCTAAAATTCTTGATCCTAATACAACTGGGTATAATTCCTGAGCAATGATACTTGCCATAGCTGGAATTAACATTGGTGTGTACTGATAATCAGGGTGTAACATTATAATAACATCGGCTCCTAATGATAATGCATGAGCATAGCACGTTTTTTGATTACCTCCATATCCCCTATTTTTTTGATGTTTTATGATATGCTTAATTCCAAGCCTTTCTGCAACTTTTATCGTATCGTCAGGACTATTATCATCAACCAATACAACATCGTCTACTATATCAAATGGAATTTCATTATAGGTTTTCTCTAGTGTTTTAGCTGCATTATAAGCTGGCAAAACAACAACAATTTTTTTATTATGAAGCATGGAATTATTCCGCCGACTTTGTAAGGTTGTAATAATAATCACAAAAATAGAGTATTATGATTCAGACTATCAAAAAATTATCTAAAGTCGCTTTATTTTTAAGCACCATCATTGTATATATAATATTGGGTTTTATCTTCATAACTACTGTTCCATATGCTTTTTACACAGAAATATATGATATTCAAAAACCATCACCTTTTCATGGAAATACATGGTTGAACCCCTATTCATCATGCACTTTTGATAATGATAATACAGCATGGAAAAAGTCGAATTTTCATGGGCATTCTAAAGAATGGGGCGGCCTAACAGATGGCAAGACAGATAAAGATGTCTTTTTTAAAAAATATAAATCTATGTGCTATCATTCTATTGGCCTGTCGAATTATCAATATATTTCTTTTGATTATGCAAAAGATGTTGGTTTTGTACCATGCTATGAACATGGATATAATGTGTGGAAAAGACATCAAGTATGCATTGGAGCTCAGAATGTAGTGTGGTTAGACTTTATATGGGGACAAAGCCTCCATCATAAACAGACTATGATTAATATTCTTAAACCAACTGTACAAGTTTTAGCATTAGCACATCCAAAATTTAGAAATAGTTTTGAACCTGAAGATTTTGCATACTTAAGTAATTATGATTGCATAGAAGTATTGAATCATTATCGAACAAGTGATATTCATTGGGACTCTGCTTTGTCTAATGGCCATAAAGTATGGATAGTAGCTGATGATGACACTCATAATGTTCTTGATTCTGGGGAAACTGGTGTTTGTTGGACAATGATTTATGCACCCAATAATGGCAATCAACAAGAAATCACTCAAGCATTAAAAAATGGACAAGCCTTTGGAGTTCAAGGTAAGCAAGGCAAAATGGATATATTTCCGAAACTTATTCATCTATCAGATAGTATCTATTCTATAAATATGATGGATACTGTTGAATCTATATCACTGATTGGACAAAATGGGAAGAAACTTGCAATTTCTTTGAATTCACATCGTATAGACTATAAATTGAAAAAAACCGATACCTATATAAGAGCAATAATCAAAACTCCACAAACTACCTTATGGCTAAATCCTGTATTAAGGGATAGCAAAACAGCGATTCCAAGGAAGAATGAACTTCATACTATTCTCTACCGACTTCTTTGGATTACAGGATATGCAATACTTATTGTTTTGGTTTGGAAGAAAAAAAGGACAAAAATTGACTCTTAATCTTCTTCTCTTATAATTTTTTTAGTACCAGAATATAATTCAAATTCAAGAAGACGACAATCTATATCGGCATTAAATAATTCTATCTTTCTTTTTGTTCGCAAGCCAATTGATTTTGCAGCTTTTACATTACCGGTAAATATATAACCATTATATCCAGAACAAGATTGTTTAAAAAAGTCTCCTATTCTTTTATATTCTGCTTCAAGTTCTGTCTCTTCGCCCATTCTATCCCCATATGCTGGATTCATTATTACAGTACCGGGCCCTTCAGGCAAATGCACACTGGCAAAATCTCCTACAGAAAAATCTATATACTCTAAAACACCAGCATTTTCAGCATTTTCTTTTGCTATTCTAATTGCTCCTGGATGAATATCAGATGCAATAATTCGCCCCTTTTCAATAGTTTTTTTGGCAGTATTAGCATCAGAAAGCAAATGGTGCCACAATTGTTTATCATATCCATATACATGCATAAATCCAAAATTTTTTCTATACAAAGCAGGAGCAGTTTCAGTTGCCATTAAAGCTGCTTCTATTGCTAATGTGCCACTACCGCACATCGGATTTACAAAGGGCATAGATTCGGGCAACCAATTAGATGCAAAAATAGTTACGGCCGCTAAATTTTCTCGCATTGGGGCTCGCCAAGGATTTAATCGATACCCTCTCTTATGCAAAGGTGATCCAGACATATCAACATAAATTGCACATTTAGAACCATGCCAATACAAAAAGATAACCGCTTTGTCCTGCTCGGATCCACTATTTGGCCTAATGCCCATTTTATTTCGGATGCGATCTACAATGGCATCTTTACATTTTTGTTGAGCAAATTGAGTATTTGTGATAGCAGGAGTATCTACAGATGAAATTACTGTAAAATACCCATCATCTGGAAGAATATCTTCCCAAGGTAAAGATGAAATACTTCGATATAAATCCAATGGAGTTTTTACATAGAATTCTTTTAATAAAAGTAAAACCCTAGAAGCTATTCTAGAATGCAAACAAATTGCCATAGATTCACGAATTCCCCCTTTTACAAAGATTCCAGTATCTGTTGTTTTTTCTACTGAAAATCCTAATGATTGAATCTCTTGTTCAAGAAAAGATGCCATTCTTAATGGACAAGTAAGTAGTATTGATTGTGAATCGATTAAAGAAGATGACATAAAGTTCTTTATATGCTGATGAGTATTGCTGATACGATAAAGGAATATTTAGTGTAAATATAGGTATTCTGCAATAGTATCATTCTTTTGGATGAAGGAGAGATTAATACTTAACAGCAATATTTTCCCTATTTTCGCCTAAGTAATTAGAAACGATGATAATACACAACACCAGAACATGGACATTTCAGTAATTATTGTTAATTATAATGTTAAGGATTTCCTTGTACAATGTTTGAACTCAGTTCACATTGCTTTACAGGGCATAGATTCAGAAATCATTGTAATTGATAATAATTCAACTGATGGATCAAAGGAATACTTTTCTGATAAATTTACTGATATACATTTTGAGTGGCTAACGAATAATATCGGTTTTGGGGCAGCAAATAATATTGGTATTCAACAAGCAAAAGGGAAATATATACTCTTATTAAATCCAGATACAATAGTTCATGAATTAACATTAAAGCAGATGCTGGAATATATGAACTTACATATAGATACTGGCATTGCCGGATGTAGAGTACTTAATGCTGACGGCAGTTTTCAAATTGCTTGTAGAAGAGGTTTTCCTAGTCCATGGGCATCTTTTTGTAAATTATTCGGATTACAATCTTTATTTCCATCTTCAAAATTTTTTGCTGGGTATAATCTAACCTATAAAAATATCTATGAAACATATGAAGTTGATGCTTTGATTGGAGCATTTATGTTTTGTAGACGCGAAGTATTAGAACACATACATGGTTTTGATACTGATTTCTTTATGTATGGTGAAGATTTAGACTTATGTTATAGAGCCCAACAATCAGGTTGGAAAGTTACATATGTTCATGAACCAACAATAATTCACTTTAAAGGTGAAAGTACTAAAAGAAGCTCTTTAAATGCAATCCATGTGTTTTATTCCTCTATGGAAATCTTTGCAAAGAAGCACTTTAATAATTCAAATCTCTTTCTTTTTTTCTTAAGGATTGGCATTTGGCTTCGAGCATCATTTGCTTCAGTTTTCTATTTTGCTGAACAAGGATTATTTATGATTGGTGACATTCTTGTTGTTATTGCATCAATAATGTTAGCTACTCATATTAGATTTGGGAATCCATTTTCATTTCCAGAATATGCATATCCAATGGTATTTTTTTCAAGTAGCTTGATTGCACTTGGTTGTCTGCTGTTTGCTGGTGCATATTTTGAATATTCTGGAAAACTAAAACCAGTTATAACAGGATACTTTGCCTCTTTTTTTATATTGTCATCACTCACCTATTTTTTTAAAGAATATGCCTTTAGCCGAGGCGTATTATTAATGACTATCGGATTTTCTTTGTCTTTTTCTGTAGGACTCAGACTTTTATGGCATCTATATCATACCCTATTTGGAAATAAATCTGATAAAAGAATTATACTTCTTGGAACAAATGCTCATGAACATGAAATAGTGAATGCATTGCAATCCGCTGAAGCAAGAAATGCCATAATAGTTGGAAGAGTTACCGTAAAAGATGAACATTCATATGCCCATCAATTACCAGTATTAGGTAATACAGATGCTTTAAAAGAAATCGTCTATAATCAAGAAGCAGATGAAATTATCATGCTTGACTCATCAATAGATACAAGTGATATAATTAAATACTCATCAATGTTTGCTGGAAGCAAAGTAAGAATACATGCTGTTCAAGAATATGATGATATTATTGTGTCTAGAATCACCAATGATATATCTGGAATTTCTTCAGCTATCCCCATAATTAATTTACAAAGATTACGATATAGACTTCAGAAAAGATTAGCAGACTTATGTATTAGTCTTTTCTTTTTGTCACTTGGCGTCCCAATCGTATTTTTGTTTTCAAAACACCCTATTTCATTATTAAAAAAACTTATTAATGTATGTAAAGGGAAGATGAGTATCGTCGGTTTATATCAAATCGATAATTCTTTACCTGTATATGGTAAAATTGGAATTACTAGCTTAGTACACATAAGTAATCCAGAAATTTTATCATCGCAAGCAATACTTAACTTAAATGAACATTATATTCGGTATTATACACCGACATTAGACATAGAAATACTTATTAAACACCTATTACGGATAGGACTCAGTGGCTTCAAACTTCGTTCTTGAATTCGAAAAACCAATTGTTGAATTAGAAAATAAAATCAGTGAAATGAGGAATCTTCCAAATATTGCTGATTTAGAGCCTCAAATTCAGGAATTGGAATCTCACATAGAAGAATTACGTATTAATATTTATGCAAGCTTAACACGCTGGCAAAGAGTACAAATTGCAAGGCATCCAGACAGGCCATATACCATGGATTATCTCAATTTTACTTTTACAGATTTTGTAGAATTGCACGGAGACAGAGGTTTTAGAGATGACCCAGCTATAGTTGGCGGTATTGCCAAATTGAATGGTAAATCTGTTATGGTAATAGGGCATCAAAAGGGCAGAGACACTAAATCTAATGTATATCGAAATTTTGGTATGCCTAATCCCGAAGGATATCGAAAAGCAAAGCGATTGATGCAATTAGCTGAAAAATTTAATATTCCGATTATTTGTTTATTAGATACACCTGGTGCATTTCCAGGAATTGAAGCAGAAGAAAGAGGCCAAGCTCAAGCCATTGCTGATAATTTATTAGTTATGTCTGGCATAAAAGTACCAATTATAATATGTATCATTGGCGAAGGTGCCTCTGGAGGTGCTTTGGGTATAGGAATAGGAAATAGGATATTAATGTTAGAAAATTCTTGGTATTCTGTTATTGCTCCTGAATCTTGCTCTAGTATTTTGTGGAGAAGTTGGGATTTTAAAGAACAGGCAGCAGAAGCTTTAAAGTTAACTGCACCAGATTTAAAAGAACATGGTATTATAGACAGAATTATTCCAGAACCAATAGGTGGAGCTCATAGGGCTCCTTTACAAATGTTCGAAACATTAAGAGATATATTAACTGAAGAGTTAAATGTATTACAAAGTATCGAAACACGATTATTAGTAGAACAAAGAAGGGATAAATTTGCAAATATGGGTGTATGGGCCGAATAAAAATGCCTGAGACAAAAACAATACTGTATATTCACAAAGGTCGTTTTCCAGAGGAAGTTAGGGCAGAAAAATTATGTAAATCTTTAGCAAAAGCTGGACACAAAGTAATTTTACTATGTAAATGGTTTCATGAACATAAACACATAGAAGAAATTGATGGATATACTGTTATTAGGGTAGGTTTTTTCAAGCCGAATTATATATATGAAGGAATACCTGGGAATCCTTTTTGGACAAAAGCAATTAGAAATTGCATTGATGAATATTCTCCAGATTTAATCATATGCAGAGAAATTTTATTAATGTATAATTGTGTACATGCTTTAAAAGGTAAAAATATTCCACTTCTCATTGATATGGCAGAACATTATCCAGCCGCAATGAAAGAATGGAAAAAATATAAATCCAATATACTTGGTAAATTGTTTGTCCATACTTTACCAATTCCACAATTAATTGAAAAACATGCAGTTAAACATGCTGATGGAATAATTACTGTTTGTTTAGAACAAAATCAAAGGCTTATTAAAGATTATCAGTATCCACCTGATTTATTGTCTATAGTACATAATACTCCAGACCTAGATGCCTTTTCTTCTTGCAAAAAAGGTAGCCGAATACCTCCAATTGTTTTTGCACATCATGGCTATTTTACTTTAGAAAGAAACTTAGAAATGCTTGTGGAGGGATTCAACATTGCAGCACAACAATTAAAAGAGATACAATTAGTATTAGCGGGAGAAGGTGAAACGAAAAGCGATATAATCAAGAAAGTGGATAGTTTATGTTGTAAAGATAGAATACATATATTGGATGCATATAAAGCCAAAGATCTATGCGCTTTGTATAGTGAAACTGATATTGGCATACTACCCTATACAATAGATGAATTTAGAAATCACACTTTACCAAATAAGGCATTTGATTATATAAGTTGCGGCAAACCAATTATAAGTTCTTCTTTACATCCAATGAAACGATTATTAGATGAAACTCAAGCAGGTATATTTGGGGATTGCTCAACACCAAAAGCAATTTCAGAATTAATAATAACAATGTATTTTGCTAATATTGAAGAAATGTCTAATAAAGGATTACAAAGTTTTGCAGAAACTTATAATTGGCAGAGAGATGAAAAGGAACTTTTACGATTTATAAATACTTTCTAATTATTTGAAAACAAATAAACTACTTTATATCTACTTATTTTTTTTAGTTTTGTAACGAATTTGAATTAATAATGTCTCTGAAATGCATGAATAAAGAAACACAATGTGCAATTCTGATTGTATCATGTGATAAATATCAAGACTTATGGAATTCATGCATAATATTGCTTAGAAAGTTTTGGAAAGAGTGTCCTTATAAAGTGTATTTACTTTCAAACACTGTTAAGGCGAATTTTGACGATATAATGTCAATTACTGTAGGAAATGATTATTCTTGGTCTGAAAGCCTGCAGAATGCATTAGATCAGATACCAGAAACATATGTACTTTTATATATAGAAGATTTGTATCTCACAGGGCATGTACAATCAGAAAAAATCGTTCAATTGGTAGATTGGGCTATCGAACAAGATATCAATTATCTTCGATTAAACCCTACACCTGCGCCAGATATTCCATATAATGATGATGTAGGAATTATTTCAAAAGGCTCTGTGTATAGATCATCAGTAGTATTTTCGCTTTGGAAAAAAGAAGTATTATCCAAGCTATTGATAAAGGGTGAAAATGCTTGGGAATTCGAAGAAATTGGAACAGTAAGAAGTGATGATTATGATGGATTTTTTGCTTCAACAAAAGAACTAATTCCTGCTTGCAATACGGTCATTAAAGGAGTTTGGGAAAGAGAAGCAGTAAAAACGATAACAAAATTAGGTCTTAAACCTGATTTAGCTCAAAGAAGAGCAATGAATGCTAAAGAGAATCTTGTTTGGAAATTGAAAACACTAAGATCATATATATTTCTTTCAATTCCGCCTAGATTTCAAAGAAGAGTTAGAGCATTATTTAGATAGTTTTAACAGATAATGTATCCGTCTGTTACATTTGATTATTTCTGCTTTGGGGCAGTAAGTAAATCTCAGGAACTTGCATTTTTTTTAAACTTGCGCCTCGGGTATAGCGCACAGGCCATATGGGCCTAATGAGTATATTATGGAACATCTACACAATGATTCGGATGAGCAAAATTTTGACACAGCAGATTCTGGAAGTCAAACATCGTATTCTGATTTCTCACATTCAGATTCTCAGCATGTAAATGAGAATCCAGCAGATTTTTCTTCTTCACCAGAAGGAGAACCTGGAAGACGCCCTAGAACACCATATAGAAAAGATAATTCTTCTTATGGTGATTCCGGACAGCCAAGAGAATATCAAAGAAGAGAGAATGACAATCCTAGAAATTCTGGATATTATCCTCCTCGCCAAGATTATTATGACAATCGTTACGATAATAGAAATGATAATCGAAACAATTATAGCAATAGGCCTTCAGGATATTCGGATAATCGCTATGGAAGTAGAGATAATGATAGAAGAGATTATCAGCAAAGACCATATAGATCTCCTGATCAATATAGACCAAATAATTACGGCGATTCAAGGCCTCCAAGAGAATATCAACAAAGGCCTTATAGAGCTCCAGATCAATACAGACCTAATAATTATGGCGATTCAAGGCCTCCAAGAGAATATCAACAAAGGCCTTATAGAGCTCCAGAAGGTGCGCCCAGACAAAATTATGATAGGCCACCAAATACCTATAGCAGAGACAATGTAGACAATCGTCAGCCTTATGAAGGACGTCCACACTATACTCCAAGAACTGATTATGGTGATAGGCCACAATATGATCGTCGATATACCAGAGATGATGGATATCAAAGACGCCCATATCAAAATCGTTATGAAAATGATGGAGGCAGATATGGCGGAGAACGTATCATGCGTTCCAGAAATCATAATCCTGATTCCAGATATAGTAATGATTATCAGGGACGCGGCGATTATAGACAGAATTATGAAAATCGTCCCATAACTTTAGTAAAAGCCATTTCAAAATGTGATTATGGCTCACCAAGAATTTGTTTAAGAGCAATTCGCGAGGGTTTGGTAGCTGTAAATGGAGAAATTGTTACAAATCCAAATGCACGCGTACGTATTAATCTTGATATGTTCGAGATTAAGGGTATACCTGTAAATCAGAAATTAGACAAAATGTATATTGCAATCCATAAAGGAAGACATTTTGCCGGTTCTAATGAACAGAATTCTCCGACTATCTATCGTTTAATGAGACAAAAAATGGGATGGTTTGCACCTTTAGGTTGCTTAGAAATTGCTTCTAGTGGCATGCTTCTTTTTACAAATGATATTGATTGTAAACGTAGATATGGAAGTGAATTACAAAATATAGCAAAAACGTACCGTATTAAAGTTCACAGACCACTTCAATCAATAGAAGAAGTTGATAGAATTCTTGACTTTGTTCGCACTCAAACAGAAGAACATGTTTCTGTAGTATTAGAAAGAGCAAATACTAGAAATTGTTGGTTAAGAATTCAAGCAAGAACATCTACTCCAAAAGATTTACGTACTGCTTTAAAAGAATATGGCTTAGAAACATTGTCATTCGAAAGAACTACACTTGGCCATTTATCGACAAGAGATTTTCACCCAGGATCTTGGAGAAGATTAGACTCAGCAGAAATTGAAAAACTTATAGCTGAATCTA
Organism: Candidatus Kapaibacterium sp.; assembly: GCA_023259575.1. Taxonomy (GTDB): domain Bacteria; phylum Bacteroidota; class Ignavibacteria; order Kapaibacteriales; family UBA961; genus UBA961. The sequence continues at coordinate 9,975 of JALRHN010000022.1, forward strand.
ATGAACCAATAGAACCTTACATTGTTCCAGACGATTATAAAGTGGTGCCTCCAGCTAGCCCTGTACAAAAATCTGATGCTCCAAATAAAGCAGCTTGGAGAATTATACATCGCACTTGGTGCGAAGAACTGCGTAAACAAATGTAAATCATTGTTTAGTACTGACTTTTAAACGTGCATTCTTCTTTTTTCCTAAGATTATGCACGTTTTTTTATATCATGATCTAACATAATTAATATGACTTCTTATCAAATAGAACAAAAAGATATCGACCTACTTGGAACCAATGCCAAGATTATATACACATTGTCTTTTGAGAATGCATCAAGACATCTAGTAGATATTTCTATGGAAATTCATGATATAGATCAACAATCAATCACGGTTGGCTTACCAGTATGGATGCCTGGAAGTTATAAAATTCGTGATATGATTATGCATCTCGGAAATATACATGTTCATGGTATAAATGGTGAGCATGTTAAATGGCATTGGAATTCAAAGTCATCTTTTATCATAGAAACTATTGGAATCTCTTCTCTTCACATTTCATACACATATTATGCAAATGAAAAAGGAGTAAGATCTTCTCATATTAATCGGAATCATGCATATATAGTACCTGTAGGAACATTATTATATGTTGAAAACCGAATGGATGAAATCCATCATGTGGTTATTAAAAGGAATACTGACCAATGGCCGACAATAACAACTGCATTGTCACCTGTCTCCACACAATCAGATGATATATTTGGTGCATTAAATTATCATATCCTTTTAGACTCACCAATTGAAATTGGGAATCATCAGGTATTGTCATTCACATTAGATAATTCAATTCACGAATTAGCGATTATTAGCAAATTACCTGTTGATGGAAATTGGCTATTAGAGGAGATAAAAAGGGCTGTATTCATAGAAAAGGAATTTTGGGGTGATTTACCATATGATAGATATGTATTTTTTCTTTTAGTAGCAGAAGGGCAAAGAGGTGGACTAGAACATCTTCGCTGCAATGTTAGCGCTGTAGAACCAAGTGCATTTAGTGATAAAGCTACTGCTCAACAAATGATGTCACTATTAGTTCATGAATTCTTTCACACATGGAATGTGAAAAGAATTAGACCATTTGAATTAGGTCCATTTGATTATACAAAAGAAAACTATACATCAATGCTCTGGTTAGCAGAGGGTTTTACATCGTATTATGATGATTATTTATCTTATAGAGCAGGATTTTACTCACAATCTGAGTATTTGAATATACTGGCACAATCTCATTTAGGACGTTTAGCAAGAGTTCCTGGGCGCTTTGCTATGTCTATAAAAGATAGTAGTTATTTGGCATGGGTAAAGCTCTATTCTATGAGTCCAGACCAGAATAATAGATTCCCCTCTTATTATGTAAAAGGTGGAATTATCACTTTGCTTTTAGACATGCTTATCATTATTAAATCTAAAGGCAATAAACGCTTAGAACATGCATTACAACAGATGTATTCTTTATATAAAATTAATTCTCATACAGGTTTCACAGAACATCAAATCATTGAAATCATAGAAAATACTTGTGAAGTAAGCATTCAATCTGAACTTATCCATTGGCTTCATGGGAAAGATGAATTACCATATAATGATATTTTTTCTGCATTTGGCCTGCAATGGAGTGATTCTACACAAATATCACAGATAGATTTTTATGGCGAATTAAGGCCATTCCTTCAAAAACCTGAATCTGTCTTTTGTGGTTGGGGAATTAGAGAGGAGTCTGGAAAATTATTTATTAGAGAGATTGAAGAAGGAACTCCTTCTGCCGAAGCTGGAATTGGCATAGATGACGAGATCATTGCTATAAATGGAATACGGGTTTCATCTATAAAAGCATTACAAGATTGCATGAATGCCAATGGCATAGATAAAAAAGCAGAGATTTTTGCGCAAAGTGATGGAATAATATACAATACAAGTTTCAGGCCCATTAAACAGCCATTATATAGTTTGACTATTAATCATACTATAACTTCAGAGCAAAAACACTTATTAGATTATTGGTTACTCAGATCTTGATGAGTTATTCCTTTTTCTAATTTGCCAAATAAGTATTCCTATTATTAGGCAGATAATAAGTATTGGCGTGATTGCAGAGCTATATGTCGCAAGATATTCTGAAACTAATCTCCAGTTATTTCCTAATTCCATACCAGCATAGATTAATATGCCATTCCATATTAATGCGCTAAGGGCTGATAGAATTATCGAATGAACAAAATTCATTGCAGATGCTCCTGCAACGAATGAAATTACTGCCCTTGTACCAGATAAAAAACGATTTGCTATGATAAGTGCATAGCCATAAGTTCTAAACCACGCTTCGGCTTTTTCAATTGCTTCATGTGGAATAAACCACAGTTTAGGCTTTTTGTCAATCGCTAATCCTATTTTTGCCCCAATTTTAAACATAATAGCAAAACCTATTATGCTGCCAATGGTAGAACTTATCAATAAAGGAATAAAAGAAACAGTTCCGAATCCAATCAAGGTACCACAAAAAACTAGTAAAAAATCACTTGGTGATGGTGGAAATACATTTTCTATACACGTTAATAATAAAGCAGTAATTAATACTCCTTCAGGTGGCAACGATTGTATAAACAGAACGATAGATTCTATCATGGTAAAGTTCAGAGATAAAGTTCACAGAATAATATTCAATTTGCGATTATTACATTATTGCTCAAAGTTATTAATGTAATAAACTCTGATAATTCTAAGTTATCAATCAAATATTAATCATGAACGAATATCTGAATTATATAATACTAAAGAATTAGTCATGTATTTCCACATTATATGTAATCGGAACAGCATGAACAATGTATGATCATCATTTATTGTTTTACTATTCTAATCTCTGTTCGCCTATTTCTTGCCCTGCCCTCTTCAGTTGAATTATCATCTATCGGCATTGAATCACCAAAGCCTTTTGATTGTATTCTATTTGAAGAAATATTGTACTTAGATTGAAGATAATCTTTGACAGCTTGAGCCCTTTTTTCTGATAATTTTTGATTATAATTTGGATCCTTTGTTCCATTTGAAGCATCTGTATGACCTCTTACTTCGATCTCCATTCCCGGATACACTTTCATCAATGTTGCAACATTTAACATTGCATTATCAGATTCATTTTTTACAATGGATTTGTCTGAATCAAAAAACACATCTAAAACAGCAATAGCTCCAATATCGGGGATATTAGAAAACATAGTATTAACAATTGCACTGTCGTTTTGAGTACAAAATTTAATAGATAATTTATGGACACCAAATTGTTTTGTATCATATTCTAAGTAATAATACTGTTTCAACTTTCTATACATGTCTTCAAAAACATCACTAAATTCTTTAGTAGAATAAATTCTATTATAATATCCACCGGTTGCTTCTGAAATAGATTTTAAAAAGTTTCCATTAACACCATAACCAAAATCTATGGCACAAATAGATATATTATTTTTAATTGCACTTGCAATCACATCTTGTTGGTTAATCGTCGAACTATTGTCTTCACCATCTGTAAACACAATAACCACCTTTTTTTTGAACCCTTTTGAAGACATCAATGTATTCATTCCAACATTTATGCCATCTATAATTGCAGTTCTTCCGCCAAATCCAATCAGACCATTTCTCTTTAATTGGGATAGAAGTGTTTGTTTATCCGTAGAAATTGCAGACTCTGTTTCAATATGATCATCATATTTAATTAATGACATTCCATCTTCATTTTTCTTCTTATTTATCAATAATTCTGCAGCATTCTGAATACTTAAAGCCCTTTCTTCTCCCATTGATCCACTGTGATCCATAACCAATGATACAGCCATAGGAGTTTTTTCATCTAATATTACTTCTTTAATATTAAGCTTTACCTTATTTGGCATTGGGTCATTTCCCTCTGCTACAATAATTAGCAAACGTTTTTTTGGCTTTGATATCAGAGATAAAGGTAGTGGGAATATGGGTAGCACCAATGCTATGCGTGTTCTTGGCTGGAAATGGGGTTTATTAGTTCAAGTATTGGATATTGTAAAAGGCATCATTGCTGTTGTACTTGCAACGCAAATATTTAATGGAACTTTACCAATATCTAATTCTACACCATTTGAAGATATAACAGTAATAAAAATGATTGCTGGCTTAAGTTCAGTATTAGGACATATTTTCTCTGTATTTGTAAATTTTAAAGGTGGAAAAGGAATTAATACAGGAGCAGGTTTCTTACTTGCAATAGCACCAAGCGAAGTCGGTATTGCTGCATTATTATTCATACTAGCAGTGATGCTTTCTGGTTATATATCTTTAGGATCTATCATTGCAGCAATTGCAATCCCCTTAACTTTGTTTATAAGGCACAATGTGTTCAATGTTGATATTCCTGGATATCACACGATTGTATACTTTATGATAGCTGTTAGTATCATTGTATTATTAGCACATAAAACAAATATTTATCGCATTATTCATGGTACTGAAAACAAGTTTGCTAAATTTCAGATCTTGAAATTTGGTAATAAAAAATAATCTCACACCTCTCATAATTCAACTTATACTTGTATGAATATTTCTCCATCTATTGGTATTATTGGAGCTGGTAGCTGGGGTACAGCTTTGGCTGAAGTATTAGCAGAAAATGGAAATCATCCATTATTTTGGACAAGATCAAATGAGATTTCACATGAGATTAATTCCAATCATACAAATTCTCTGTTTTTACCAGGAACAAAGCTTCATAAAAACATTACAGCTACATCTAATATTGAAAACTTACAATCATTAGATACAATTATTATTACTGTTCCAACCCAGTATATCAGAGAAGTACTCACACAACATAACTGTGTTTTAAAAGACAAAATCATTATATCGGGCTCTAAGGGTATCGAAGTACATACTTTATTAACTGTATCAGGTATTTTAAAAGATATTGACCAAACTGACGATGATCATTATGTTGTTTTAAGTGGTCCTAGTCATGCTGAAGAAGTAGTACAACATGTTCCTACAACAGTTATGGCTGCATCTTCTAATCAGATACAAGCAAAATATGTACAGAATTTATTTAATAATTCTTATTTCAGGGTATATACTTCCTCCGATACGATTGGAGCTGAATTAGGTGGAGCTTTAAAAAATGTAATTGCTATTGCCGCAGGAATTATTGATGGATTAAAAATGGGAGATAATACCAAAGCAGCATTAATTACGAGGGGTTTAGCTGAAATGTCGAGATTAGGGACAATTCTTGGTGCAGACCCCCGAACTTTTGCAGGATTATCGGGATTAGGAGACTTATTTGTTACATGTTCTAGCAAGCATAGTAGGAATAGACATGTTGGAGAAGAAATTGGAAAAGGTAGAAATATCAAAGAGATTATATCAGAAATGAATATGGTTGCCGAAGGAGTAGCTACAACAGAATCTGCCTGGCAATTAAGCAATACATATCAAGTTGATATGCCTATTATTGAACAAATGCATCAAATTCTTTTCAATAATAAAAATCCAATGCAAGCTATTTATGATTTAATGATTCGTGAAAAAAAATCAGAGCATATGCAATAATTGGATTAAGTGCAATTTCATAAAGATACAATCGTTCTAAATTTCTAAATAGCAATTATTATTTTTCTGATACACATATACATGAATTCTTCACAGCAAGATCCACCATATTCACAATTTTCCTTTAAAAGCAAGCATATCAAACAATACAAGAAACATTCAATAATTACCCATATTTTACTTTTTTTGGGGACATTTGCATCATCAATGATGGCTGGGGCCGCTTGGGCAGGACAAAGCCCTTTAGAAATTACAAATTGGGTATATGGTTTTACATATGCTTCCTTATTGATGATTTTTTTATCTGCCCATGAATTTGGTCATTATATAGCAGCACGCCTGCACAAAGTGGATGCCTCTTTACCGTATTTTATTCCTCTACCTATTCCTTTTGCTTCTATGTTTGGCACACTTGGAGCATATATTAGAACACGATCCGTAATTCCTAATAGAAAAGCCCTTTTTGATATTGGTGCTTCTGGTCCTTTAGCAGGATTTATCGTATGCTTGATAATTTTTATTATTGGCTTGATACAACTCCCACCTATTGATTATTTATACTCAATACACCCTGAATATCTTCAATATGGAACAAATGCTCCTTTATGGGGAATTTACTTTGGCGATACATTATTATATCCTTGGTTGGCATCAATATTTGCATCTCCTCAAGGATATGTACCACCGATGAATGAGATCTATCACTATCCATTTTTATGTGTTGGTTGGTTTGGCATGTTTGTTACTTCTTTAAATATGTTGCCAATGGGTCAATTAGATGGTGGCCATATAACATTTGCAATGTTTGGTTCTAAGCAAAGAATTATTGCCAGGATTTCATGGTGGATAATTTTTTCTTTAGGAATTGGGTCATTCCTTGGTTGGTTTTATGAGCAAATTGTAGTTGAATCTCCAGGTGAATTTTATACAATAATTCAATCTATTCTACTACCAATCTTTTTATGGATTAAATTACATACACCTTGGATATATAATGGATGGAATGGATGGCTTTTTTGGGCATTAATCACACGATACTTTATAAAGTTAGATCATCCTCCAGTTTCCGGAGATTCTATTGGCCCTATGAGAATGATACTTGGTTGGCTTTCACTATGTATTTTTGTTATCACATTTGCCTATAATGGCATTTATGAAATACCAAAACAAGAAGATATCATTCATCAGAATATTGATAGAAATACGTCTAAAGAAAAGAAAATTATTGAACTTTTACCCCAGATGGACATATATCATGACATCAAGACAGCACACAGTTATAGCCTTAATTCTTGCTTGCTCACTTCTTGCATTTTTTAAAATTGGTTCTGCCGAAATGAGCAAAAAAGAAGAGAGTTTTTCTCTTCATTGGGGTTTACTTTCAATTTTTGGTGGAGATCAGGGTGAAAATACTACAAATAAATGGGGGGCTTATACTGACCAAGCTCCGTATCTTTCTTTAGGTGAATCACCTTTTGTTGAGCCTCCACTTCCAATTTGGGGAACAAACTGGTGGGCAAAATTTGCAGGACAAACAATTCCATCAACCAGAGCTTTATCTGCAATCATAGCAGCTTTGGGTCTTTTAGGGTTTTATTTAATATCAAAAACATTCTTATCAAAAGAATTATCGGTTTTTGCACCTGGGTTTTTAGCTGGGTCGCTTATATGGAATGGATATGCACGACAATCTACTCAAGATATATGGGGAATCACTTTTCTCTTACTTTCTAGCTTTGTTATTTTTTCATTTTATAAAAGAGAGAATACATTCTATTCAATCTGGAATTTGATAGGTTATCCTTTACTAATTGCTTTATGTACAGTACTTTTGGGATTAAGTTCATTTATTGGATTTGGTTTATTCTTGATATTAAGCACCCTATACATAATCATTAATCCTATAAAGCCAATATTTACTATTCTAAGTTTATTCGGAATAGTTATTGGTTCTGGACTTTCTATGATTTGGTATGTGAATATGGACTTACCTTTTTGGTCGCAAATTTCAGCTGCCCTATTTGGATTTACTTTCTCTTTTTCTCTTTCTGCATTAGAATCAATTCTAACCGATTTTTCTCTTATTCCTGCTACAATTGCCGGGCTGATTATATTACCCATTAGCCACAGGCTTTTTAAGAGTACAGCTACCTTACATTTTACACCAAAAAAATCTTGGTTTTTGATCTCTTGGTTTCTTGTTTCTTTTCTATTAACCTCTCAGTTCTCTATTTTCATGTTGCCAATTTATATCTTATTAGCACTTACATGTATAGAGATTCTTCCAAAATTAGCTATTAACAAAGGAATTATTTGGTTGATAACTAGCTCTATGAGTTTGATTGCTTTATTTGGTATTATCCCTAGAATCCCACATGCTTTTATTAATATGATTCACAATCAGATATACTCTATCCCTGGTATTATATGTGTTATATTATGTATTATCCCTTTTATAGGATTTATATTGCCAGATAAAATCGTCAAAGAAATCAATGCTCGATTATTATTAAGTATAGTAATAGTTTTAGTAATTGCTGGTTTAATTAAGGTTGCATTCTCTAATATTTTAGGAATTGCTCCTCCCCAAAGTTCACCAGCTGTATTTAGTGAACTACATAGCACTTTACTTCATTAGACACAATAATATGATCGTATAGAATCCTTTACATCTAAAAAAAAAGCGTCTTCAGTAAAACTGAAGACGCTTTTTTTATTTCGTCTAGATATTATTTTACTACTGTAAAAGGAGTATTAATAATTGCACCACTTTGAGTACGTAATGTAACGGTATAGCTTCCAGATACAAAAGATTGAACAGGAATCATAATTGCATGAATGCCAGCATCAAGTGTTTGATTAGAAAGAGTATACAATACAGCACCATTGATATCTGTAATAGATAATGAAATAGTATTTCTCTCTAAAAGGTTAAATGAAACATGAGCATTTTCTGAAGTTGGATTTGGAGAAATCTGAACAGAACTTGTTAATGCAAGATCTTCTTTCACTCCAGAAACCTCTTCTTTAGTACCAGATAAAGCAACTGTATATACATTCGTTTTATTGTTAGGTAATGTAGAAGTTACATTCATTGTTGCGCTATGGACACCTAAGCGAGTAGGATTGAATGAAATCTTTGCTTGGAATTTTTGTCCTTTTGGAACAATATAAGGCAAGTTTACAGTAGCCTTAAATGCATCTTTATCTGGACCAGTTATTTCAACTACAGTTACAGTTACAGCGTCTGCTGTAGCATTTGTTAATGACAATGTTTTATCAGTATTAGCTGTAATATTGCCATAACTTAACTCTGTTATACCAGTAAAGACAGGAGGATCAGGAATTGTTTCGATTCCTTCACCAACTAAGTCTATACCAGAAGTTGAATTATCTTGTCCATTGGTATTAGAAGTAAAATCTAAAGCAGCTATATAAGAAATCTTTGAATCTGGAGTAAATCCTAAAGAAATCGTAGCTTTTTGTCCTGGAGCAATAGTTAAAGGCAATGTTGGAGCATCATTAATTTTAAATGCTGCTTTTTTTGAACCAGAAATTTGCATACTTGTAATAACTAAAGCAGTATC
>JALRHN010000230.1 GCA_023259575.1 Candidatus Kapaibacterium sp.
AGGGAATGCATAAAAAACGCGTAAACCATTAAATTTTTGAGACGTGCTATGTTTGGTAATTGGCATTGATAGAGATGTTCTACCTTGTAAATCATGTATAAATGCTGTAGCAGACATCTCAAGTATCTCATTTGATGTTCTTTTAGCTAAAGCTTCTTTGTTATATTGACTTTTACTAATAAACAGTTTTAATTCTTTATCGGCATCATTTGCAAAGACAGTATATCGAGCTTGGCCCAATTGTGTTTGAATGATTTCAGGATTACTATACTGCAAATTTCCAAATGGTTTACTAAGATGAACATTAAAACTAGAATCTGTATCTGAAAAAGAAATAGATGCAGGCCATTGCTGATTCTGTATTGTTTTACTTTTTTTTGATGATTCTAATTCTTCTTGTTGATTACAAGAAGTAAAAAATCCGCAAAATGTTACTAGTATACTTAAGATTAATGAGGCATATTTTGTGGGTTTCATTTTTTCTTTTTATTTATAAAAAACAGTAGAAAGCCTATGATTGCATACAATGAAATACTAGATACACTTATCATCTTCCCTTTTTCATAGGATTCAGATTCGAAGTACATTTCTACTGTATGTTTGCCTTTGGGTATTTCTATTGCTCTTAATGACCAATTAGCTCTTAGTAATTCTACATCATTACCGTCAATTTTTGCCTTCCAACCCGGATACCATATCTCACTTATACATAATAATCCAGGTTCATCTGTCGCTACTGTAAATGATTGTTTTGTTGCATTATAAGAATCGAGTTTAATCGTATGTTGAACAGAGTCTGGGTATTTCTTGGAATAGCTAAGAAGTGGTTTTTTTTCTAATAATGCTTTATGTGATAATTGAGTTGTAATAGAAGATAAAGCTGATTGTAAAGCAGTCTCATTTTCATAAACCTCGATATCATATACCATTCTTGCATGGCCTAAAGAAGAAGTTCTTTCTTTAAAATAGATACTATTTTGTGATGAGTCTAATGCTAATTCATATCTAATATTTAAGACATCAAACATATCTTTTTGTGAAGCAATGGGAGGATTTCTTCTTTGTAGTAAGATTGGATTATATCCTTCATATAGCATAATACCTGACGACATTCCACCATTTCTTTGCATTGCCATACCTAATTCTCTACTACGCATAGAGACTCTAAAAATATTTTTTGGTGGTTTAGCCGCTAATTGTTGTGTGATATCTTGTTGCATTATATATAGATCTTTAGGATTTTTTTTAGATCCATGAAAATCATGATAATTATAATACAAATCTGTAAAAGCTATGATACACAGAAGCGCACCAGCAATGTGAACTTTTAAGATCGATTTTGAGTATAAAAACACTATAAAGAGAACTAAACAACTGAATAGAAGAATGATAATACTTTGTGAGTTAATATAGGAAAGTAATCCATCAGTTTGTTGAATAGCGATAGAAGAGGGGATAATACCAAGTAATGAACACAATGAGATAATCAAAGGTAAAGACATTAGAGAGGGGATTAGATAATTATTTTTATTGTCTTGAATGAGCTTTTTAAGAGAATCAAATCCTAATCCAGCCAAAAAAGAGAAGCCAAAAGACATGTAAAACATCATTCTTCCAGGATTTCTGAATTGTCCAAATACAGGTACACCCCAGAATATATGATGTAAAAATCCATTATTACCCAAGGCATATAAATAAGCAAAAATTGATAATGAGAGTACAGTTCCAACTATAGGTAGTGATATATTTGAGTATATAGCCAATATTGCTAAAACCAATGCTGTGATACCAAAATAAAATCCAGTATCCCAATACCAGTGTGATTGAACAGGTTGATCATCAGCACCCAACATAGCAAATGTTTCTTGCTCAGATTTCACATTTGGATTCCCTGTAATATGGCCATATATATTGGGAATTATTGCTGTGAAAATTTGTCCTGGATTCATTGATCCATCAGTAGTTTTTTCATAGGTAATTTCATTTCTTTCGGAATATGAAGCTAATTCTAAGCCAGGTATATATTGAATTGCAGCGATAGAAGATGCCATGATTACTGGGATTGCCATGGCTATGAGATGATAGATAGATTTTTGGATATTTCCTTGTTTTGATTGAAAAGAATGAACTAAAAGCCACAATCCATAAACAGCTAAAAAGATTAAAATGTATGCTGATGTTTGGGCATGCCCTGCTAATACTGCAATTCCTAATAGTATTCCGCTATAAAGAGTATTAAGCCAAAGTGAGGATAGTATGCCTTTTTCGAAATGATAAAGAATAAAAGGAAATAGAGATAATTGATATATTATCATTGGATGATTTGTCTTTAAAGCCATAGACCCACAAAATGCAAATGAAATAGCAGATAAAATAGCTCCCCACATACTGATATTTTTAGATTTGGCATAAAAGGCCATCCCAAATTGTGCTAGTACAAAATGTAGAATAATTAGATATTCAATGATTTTAGGAGTTAATAAACCAGTTTCAGGATTAAAGAAAAACTTTAAAAACCAATGTCCAGGATAAAAATATTGCGCCTGGAAATCTGCTAAGAAAGGCATTCCATTAAATAGGAATGGATTCCACAATGGTAATTCGCCTTTATAGTCCATGCCAGCACCATAACTAAGCATTGGATATACATATTCAGTGATATCATCCCAAAAAAAAGATTTCCCGAATAAAATATCTGAGAAAAATATTAGCGTAGTTATGATAAAAATGACAGATGCAATTGGCCATGAAAAGCTTTGTTTATTAGTAGTAACAGATGATGTAGATTTCATTTTAAGTGTTCAGGA
>JALRHN010000231.1:0-2542 GCA_023259575.1 Candidatus Kapaibacterium sp.
ATAACTGTATTTGACGAATCAAAAATCAATGAACTTGGATATTTTGCTTTAACTAATTGTTTTTTTGGAATTTCAAGCAAGAATGATGTTCTTGGTCAGTCAATTTCAGCAAAGACAGGAATTCTACCTTTACGACCAAGTGGATTGTTAGCAAATTTTAAATCAACAAGAAATGATTTTTATGGTCCTTGGTATTTTGGAAATAATGTTGGTGGAAAAACTGTAGTTGAAAAAGACGATTCTTTAGTTCCTTGGACATTCAATTCATCTTCAATTTTAGAAACTGCTGCTTCTGGAAAACTTAAAGATATTACTCCTATTCCATATATGGAAACAGGAACGCTAACTAAGGTTGGAATACCAGACAAAAATCTTGGTGACGAGATTGTAGCAAATGGACCAATACTAACATCTTTGTCTTGTACATATGGTGCTTCTGGAGTAACAACACAATATTCATTCAGAACATTTACTCCAAAGTTTGGATTGCCATCTAGATATATAAATGAAAGACTTAAAAAAACAGCAATAAAAGCTTACTCTGACAGAAAAAATATTTTAGCATTATTTAATGAGGCACAAAAAAAGACACAAGCTATAAATAGAAGAAATGTTGGGTTTGCAATATCTTCATTCTTCTTAGATTTTTTGGGCAGAAGAAATGATAGGTTTACTCCACATTCAAATATTGTAATGGCACAAATTAATGCTTATGGAAGCAGGACTAAAACATTAGCTGCAACCATGAGCAATAAAGAAACTAATGCCTCAATTCATGTTCAAAGCGGAGATAATTTTAATAAAGGAGCAATATCTTTAGATGGAATTTTTTCTCCATTTAGAAATTTTTGTTCTGGCAATTTAACTTCATATACAAAAGACCCAAATACAAATTTTGCAAACATAGATATAAATATACCAAATTCATATACATATAATCCTTTTCGAGTTGGGTCTTACATATCTAGTTTTTTGTCAGATACTGGGTATGAATGGAATAATTTAAATCAAGAGATTGGATACAATAAATATAACTCTATAAATAGATCTAGGCCAATTGCTATTCGTGGTCCAATAATGGTAAGTGGATGGGGTACTGATTTATTTACAAAACAAACTGTTCCAAATGCAAATGCCTTTTCAACATCAGAAGGATATGCTGGCCCAGTAGATTTAATGTGGGATAGTTTAAGAAGCGTTTGGACATCTCATGATGTCTTTGAAGGAATTGTAAGTGCTCCAGGAATTAGTCGATCTGGACAACAAGTTTTAGGTGCTGGTTGGGTTTATCCAAAAACAGTATTAAATGGAGTAGATAAATATTCAAACACATCAGTATTTGTATTAAATACAGGTAAGTATATTCCGACAGGATCTCCTGTTGTTGCTAAATATTCAGTTTTTGACGGAAATTGGTATGTTGAAGGGCAAGGTTGTGAGACAAGATATTCTTTAGCTGAATGTTTTTCAGAAGTAGTTCCAAGCGGAGATTCTGATTTTAAAGTAACAAGAGGAATAGGTGGAGATGCTGGATCATGTCTGAGTGCAAGGTGTTATGACTTAATTGAAACTAATGGATTTACTGGTGATCATATAGCATTAACATCTCCTGCTGGTGCAAGTATTACTGCCACATTTAAAAATGGATTACTCAAGAAAACAGTTCAAAATCCTGCACCAACGACTACTACCGAACCACCACCACTAATATATAGATGGTATCAATATAGCAATGATTATGGATGTTATGAATGTTATTCATTTCCTGTTGGACAAGAAGATTCTGGTTCCATAACTGACTACGATACTCAAGAAGAATGTCAAATAGCAGCAGATGCTCATAACAATTCGGGCTATTATCCTCAATGCGGAACATCATATTGCTTAGATACATACACAGCAAATATGCCACCATATGGGCCAGACTGTAGAGCTTGTGTTCCATATTATGAAGGTTGTAGTGGAACAGCATATGCTGGACTTGACTCTTTAGGTAGATGTGAAGATGCTGCGTCAGCACATAATCAAGTTAATTGTACAACTACAACAACAACTGTTAATCCAAACTGTGTAGATGTTATTAGTTCAGTTACATGTAATGCAGATGGAAGTATAACTACAGAAACAGTAAGTGTTTTAGGATGTGGTTATCTTGACTCAGAACCTGTAAATACAACTTCACCGCCAATTTTTTATCAATCTGATTTTACTACTCAATTAATGAAATTAGAAATTGAATCTTTAAAACAACAATTGTCCAATATTTATAATGCTTTAGAAGCTTATGGAATAAAAATAAATGGACAGTAAAGATATAGAATTATTAAAGTTGTATGGTGTTGTTTATACAGAGCCAGTATCAACATCTTGTGCTTGTTGTACTACAACTACAACTACCACTACATATTGTTGTTGTCCAACTGAAACAGGAACAGCCTGTGGTCAAAAAGAAGATGGAACTCCTTGTTGTTGCTGTGGTCAAGGTTTTGCCCCATATGGAAATAACTGCGAATGTCAACCATGTGGTTCTAGTAGATCTGAC
>JALRHN010000231.1:2552-2798 GCA_023259575.1 Candidatus Kapaibacterium sp.
GTATGGTGTTATTTATGCACAGACAGCATCAATAACATGTGCTTGTTGTACTACAACTACAAGCACGACTGAAAACCCAAGACCATGCTCAGAACTAGCATATTGCGGTTATTATAGAGACATATATGATTGGGATGCAGTAAATAATAGACTTATCTATGTATATTGGCAAAATCAATTTTGTGGTTTTGAAGGATGCACTTGTCCACCAGCACCAACTAATGTTGATGAAAATTCACCTCTTTT
>JALRHN010000232.1 GCA_023259575.1 Candidatus Kapaibacterium sp.
GAAATGATAAGTATTTAGGAGGGGATTTCACGATTGCTTCCGGATTATTTGGTATTGGTTTATTATATGATGTCCAAGGTGATGATCTCTATCATTCACAAAATTTTTCTCAAGCATCAGGTATTTTCGGTATTGGATATTTACATGATTATGATGGTAATGATACATATAGAGCTGGTTCTAATACACAAGGAATGGGCTCTTTTGGAATAGGCTTATTAATAGATGATGCAGGTAATGATGCATATACGATAGATGCACATGGACAAGCTTTTGCAGCTACGCAAGGAATGGGAATATTGGCTGATAGAGCAGGAAACGATACATATGTATGTGCAAGTCCATTCCAAGATTTTTTACGATATGATGCACATTATGAGTCATTTGCTCAGGGGGCCGCATTGGGATATCGTCCGATTGCCTCAGGAGGTTTTGCATTATTGATGGATTTACGAGGTAATGACACCTATATAGCTGATATTTATGCTCAAGGTACAGGTTATTGGTATGGATTTGGGGCATTATACGATGCTGATGGAGAAGACAAATATCAAGCTTATCAATATGCTCAGGGATCTGGAGTTCACTTGGCCCAAGGATTATTATGGGACAAGCAAGGTGATGACATATATGTATCTCATGGAGTATCTCAGGGCTGTGGTCATGATATAGCAAGTGGAATTCTAGTTGATGAAGCAGGAAATGATAATTATCAGGCTGAAAGTCTTTCACTAGGTGCAGGCAATGCAAATGCAATTTCCATATTCTTAGATCTTACTGGAAATGATAGTTATATAGCTAAAAATACTTCAAATACTATGGGATATTCAGATTTCAGAAGAAATTATGGTATGATTGGAATTTTTGCAGATGGAAATGGTAATGATATATATGGAAGTCAATTAAAAAATAATTCATGTACTCTTCAATCTACATTTGGGGTCTTTTTAGATCAAGATATACTTCATCCCAGTACACTATCAAATACAACTACAAATCAATCAAGTATTAAAGAACCATTATCAATATGTATAGATAGTTTGTTTATACAAGCATCAGCTGCCCCACAAAAATATCAGTATAATGTAATTCCAGCTAGAAATGCAATCATATCAAAAGGAATGGATGCAGTATTATTCTTATCTACAAAATTTGGAACAGAATCTCCAAGAGAAAGGCTTGCTTTAGACTATATATTACCAAAGTTATATGAGACCTATGCTGATACAATACAATCTATATTAATAGATTCTTTAGAATCAGAAACATATGAAGTAAAGACATTTGCATTAGCTATGTGTGGTAAATTGAAAATAAAAAAAGCAGTTGACAACATATATTTTCATACTAATGATCAAGATTGGAGAATCAGAGCTTTGTGTGCTCAACAATTAGGCGAAATTGGAGATACCTCTAATATAATCATCGATACTTTAGTACAATTACTAAATGATACACATCAATCAGTTAGAGCAAGGGCAGCATATTCTATAGGTATATTGTTTCCCAGTACTATATCTAAGATTTTTACATCTGTTTTACAGAATTCAGAATTTCAATTGACAAGAAACAGTGCAATACAAGGGATAATGAATTCAAAAAAGTTAAATACTAATAATTTGCAGATATTGTTTGGGAGTGGGGTACATACAGAAATAAAAATGTTCCTAATTTCTGCTATTACTCAAAAGGACTCGAGTGTAACAGTAAACGATATATCTGAATTGAGTTTACATCAAGAAATACCATTTAGAAAAGAATTGTACTCTTTACTCCAAAAAGAATATGAAATCAAAAAAGATGTATTCTGGGGGAGTGTCATAGAGGATATAATCAATAAAGAAAAAGAAAATAATCTACTCACTATATTCAAATACGAAAAAAAAGTAAAGAAGAAGAAAAAATAAAAGTTACTTGGCACGATTTTAGCGAGAAAATTTATGCCTGAAAAGTTCAATTTGTTGTTTTGACACATGTGTAAATTTTTACACACTTTTATCCACACATTATAGTGAATGAAGTACAAGAATGAAAAAGTTGGAACAACAATTTGTTCATAAATCATGAAAACTTTATTTGTTACTTTTCAGATATTTAGTAACTTTACATATCGGAGAATAACCGTTTTGCATTTATATTGAAACATTATGCAAAATCATTATTTATAAGTCTTTATTATTCATATACTTATAAATATAGCCTTATAGGCATTCTTTTGATGAATCTTGTTGAAAGGTAATTTTTTTTCTCTAAGCGACTTGGTACAAAACCAAAAAAAAACGCATTAGATGAAAGAAATTATACTATTTATTTTGGAATGATTCTTGCATGCAATAGCATGCTATGAGTATAAACTCAAAGAATTCTGACACTTACTTTTGAAAATTTTATTAAAAAATAGACTCAATTATTGGAGTATTTATGAAAGTTGTTTTAAAAAATGTGATGTTTTCGATGCTTATTCTATTAGGAATGAGTGTTGCAAGTACATCCATTGTTCAAGCACAGGCGCCAGCCAAAGTTAATTGGCATGTTATTGCTAGTGGTGGTGCTATTAATGTAGCTAGTGGACAATACAGAACTTCTTCTACAGTTGGCCAACCTGTTGTTGGAACTGTTTCTGCAAATCCTTATAAAATGTATATAGGATTTTGGGGTTTTGCTGGTATAATTTCTGGTCCTACTGGTGTTGACGATAATACAGGTACTATGGGTTCTAATCCTTTATTATTCAATTATCCTAATCCTTTTGCATATCAAACAACTATTAATTTT
>JALRHN010000233.1 GCA_023259575.1 Candidatus Kapaibacterium sp.
CTTTCCCACCCCGCCCTATGGGCTTCCCCTCACGTGAGGGGAAAAAGATATTAATTCCCCTCTACAATGAGGGGTGACAAATTCTGATTTGTGGGGTGTGTTCTTTTCTCCCACCCCACCCTACGGGCACCCCTGAAATGAGAGGAAAAAGATGTTAATTACCCTCTACAAGAAGGATACTATACATTCTACTAGCACTACTACTCATTTGTATGTATATACATTGATCAATTAATTTGATCAATTAATGCCAGATTAGTTTAGTATTTATTCATTAAGTAATTTGTTTTTGATTTTTCTCATATTTAACGTGCACTTTATTATGAATAATAGATTTTTATATATCTATACATTATTGGTTATATGCATCGTATCAATATGTTCTGCATGTAGCAATCAAAAACAGAACATATCAATACGTGACAATCAAACCGAATTAACTAAAAAGATTGGCTCTGTTGTTTCTGCAATTGGTAAGAATATTGACTACATTTTGCATGATAGTCATAATATATTGTGGTTTGCATCCAATAGCGATGGTGTATATAGATATAATGGGAAAGTTTTAACACATATCACTGAAAAAGAAGGTCTCATTTCCAATTTCGTTCTAAAAATTGAAGAAGATATTCATGGAAACTTATGGTTTTCAACGCGAGATGGAATATGCACTTTTGATGGAATGTCTTTTATAAATTATACAGACACAATAAAAAATGCACCTTTCAGAACAATATCTTATGTAAAAGGAGGACTTTTCTTTAGTAATCTAAATAGCATTTGTTTTTTTGATGGATCACATTTTTCAAACTTTACAATTCATCCATTTTCATATAGTCCCCCTAATCATACATTATATCGTCCATATGGTATGTATTGCAGCTTAGTAGATAACAAAAACAAAATAGTATTTGGAACACAGGATAAAGGAGTCTGTTTTTATCAAAAGGAGCAATCCACTTTCATGACAGATAAGGATTTAGCAGGGCCTGCCATAAGAAGTATTATTCAAGATAAGAAAGGACACTATTGGTTTGGTAATAATGGTGGTGGACTTTTCTTATATGATGGAAATATACTTAGGAACTTAACAGAAGAATTTCAACTCACGAATTATGATTTTTTAAAAGATCATTCACAGAAAGAAAAAGAAGGTACATTAGCTAGAGTTTTTGCTATCCAGCAAGATAAGTTTGAACATATGTGGATTGGTACTGCCGATGCAGGAATATGGGAATATGATGGTGTTTCTATTAAAAATTATACAAGCAAAGATGGCGTCATTGGAAATTCTGTAACATATATCTATAAAGATAAAAATGAAAAGCTATGGTTTATAGTTAATGGTGATAGTTTTCAATATTTTGATGGAAAATCATTTCAAAAAGCAAATTTTTCTGAACTATATTAATGTTAATTATTCAATGATAATCACTAAGTATAGATGTTCATCTATGAATATTATTCTCTTTTATCTTCTTTTTGCTGTACTATATACATCAAAATCACAAGTTCAAGGTTGTACGGACCCAGCAGCAATCAATTTTAATGCTTCAGCTACAAGTAATGATGGGTCTTGTATCTATGCACCAACAACATTATCTCCAATTAAAAGCATCATATTATCTTCTCGTCTTAGAGAAACTTCTGGATTATGTATAGAACATGATTCTATCTGGACACATAATGATGATGCAGATAACAATCTATACAAATGTTCAATGAATGATTCAGGGTATACTGCGTATCCAATGCAATCTCTAAAGAATACAGAATGGGAAGATATATCAAATGATAGTGAATATATATACTTAGGAGATTTTGGCAATAATGCATCTGGAAATAGAAAAGACCTGCATATTTTAAGGATTGAAAAAAGTTTGCTCATGAAAGGGATTATAAAAGCAGATACTATCAATTTTTCATATGAAGATCAAGTAGATTTAAATGCTGTGCCTGCTAATACAACAGATTTTGATTGCGAAGCTATGATCGTAGGAAAAGATAGTATTTATCTGTTTACTAAGATGTGGTCGATGCAAAAGACAACAATGTATTCACTTCCAAAGCTACCTGGAATGTATAAAGCAAAAAAGAATGCACAAATAGATTCGCAAGGGTTAATAACAGGAGCTTGCTTTTTAGAAGATAAGCGGCTCATTATTCTTTGTGGATATTCCAATTTACTTCAGCCTTTTTTATTGTATTTATATGATTATCCAAATTATAATGTGAGTCAAGGGAATAAAAGGAAAGTCTCAATAAATTTACCCTTTCATCAAATAGAGGGAATTACAACTAAAGACGGACTTTTACTCTATTGTTCAAATGAGCGATTTACTCAATCATTTATAACAATTCCTCAGGCATTACATCATATTGACAATAGAAGTATTATACAAGCATATCTGTCGCGGAATACTACTTCGATTGAAAGCAGAGAAACTTCCCCTTTCATATCAATTTTTCCTAATCCAGGAGAACACTCAATAACAATTCAGTGTAATTCTGAACATATTGGAAAACCATTCAAGATAGTTTCTTATGATGGAAAACTTGTATTCTCGGGAATATTAGATAATGATAAATGTACTTTATCAGTGCAAGATTATCCCAATGGTTCTTTTATTTTTACAATAGATGGTATGAACAGTTATTCTTTTACAATTATGCATTAACTGAAA
>JALRHN010000234.1 GCA_023259575.1 Candidatus Kapaibacterium sp.
ATCTGAAAATGTCTAAAGAAGGATAATATGTTTGTAAAAAAGGTAAACCTGCACCGATTATATTCCCGATCATATCGCCGCGACTAAAACCTAAATAGGGCTCTCCAGTAGAAAATCCATCCTGAATTTCTACAATGGTTTGATGCAATAAAGCAATGCCGCTACCTAGTAATTGAGCTTGTTTTGGCTGCAATCCTGCGCATATATAAGATTCTTTGATGATCCTTGAAAAGCCATAAGCAAATGACATATGACCCGCTTTATCAGCATAAAGAGCATCATCTCTTTCCATAGATAGGCTCATTATTGAAAAAGGGGATGGCTTGCTCCAATAATCTTGCTGTTGCTTTGCAAATGAAGCCGAAAGAATTCCAACATGTGCTAATGAAACTCCCCAAAAAGCATAATTATTTGATATGCTTGAATCGTGATCAATTATTTCTTCTGCTTGAAGCATAGCAGAAGAGTTATGAACAATCAGACACAAACTTATTATCAATAAAAAATTCATATTGTATGCTTGTGAAGACTATAAAATGTGTAGGTATTGAATGCGTATAAAATATCATTAATTTAGATAAAATGAATGCAATCAATATTTGATATAGCCAATGATACATGTACAAAATTTAACAAAGGTATTCAAAAGTCATAAAAAAGAACCTGGAATTAGGGGCTCAATTACTTCTTTATTTAAAAGAACATATACAGAATATATAGCTGCAGACTCAATCTCTTTCGACATCCAAGAAGGAGAATTAGTTGGAATGTTGGGATCTAATGGAGCTGGAAAAACTACTACATTAAAGATGCTATCAGGATTATTACATCCAACCAATGGGCATGCAGAAGTTATGGGCTATGTTCCGTGGAAAAGGGATAATGAATTTAGAAGAAATTTCTCTTTGGTTATGGGGCAAAGAAGTCAGCTTTGGTGGGATTTACCAGCTGCAGATTCCTATTTGCTTAATAAAGAAATGTATTCTATTGCTAGTTCTGATTATACTAGTAGATTAAAATATTTGTCCGAAACATTAGGAATAGCTGATAAGTTAACAGTTCAAGTAAGAAAATTATCCTTAGGCGAAAGGATGAAATGTGAACTTATTGGAGCGCTCCTCCATTATCCTAAAGTTGTGTATCTAGATGAACCAACTATTGGATTAGATATTGTAGCACAGCATTCATTAAGAGAATTTATATCAGATTTTAACAAAAAAAATGCCACTACTATTATTCTCACCAGTCATTATATGGATGATATAAAGGCACTGTGTAAAAGGGTATTACTGATTGATCAGGGTAAACTAATTTATGATGGTGAATTAAGTGGCCTTACGGAGTCCTTCTCTGCAGCCAAGATGCTACACATAACATTTGAACAATATGTTGAATATCAACAGTTAGAGAAATTAGGAACAATTATCGAATATAAAGATGATTTTGCAATCATTAAGGTTGCAAAACAAGATTTGTCTGCATGCGCTTCATATATTTTTACAAATTTTCAGGTTAGAGATATCACAATTGAAGATATTCCTGTTGACGAAATTATTCGGATGATTTTTTCAGGCAAAACAGAAATCTAAATATATGTGAGTATTCACTTTTCTTGAAAAAATAGGTTGGCTATGGCCTTCTCTTTGGCTATTTTGCACATCGATTTCTTCTCTGATTTTTTATCTTTTTTTAGAAATGATAGTATGTATTGGAATACATTCATGCATCTACAAATAAGGCTATTTATGAAACATTTTGTATCTCTCTTATTATGTGTTTTTGCTATCAATATTGCTTTGGGGCAAGGTGCAAGTAAAAGGCTAGTAGTAATCGAGGAATTTACAAGTGCTACGTGCGGTCCATGCGTAGATGCTGATAAAGTACTTAAAACTGTAGTTAATATTGATAGTGGAATTATAGCACTTAAATATCATTTGAATGTACCCTCACCTGGTGACCCGTTTTACAAAGCTAATCCAATACATAATGATAAGAGAGGGTCTTTATATGCAGTTCCTGCATTGCCAGCTGCAAGAGTAAATGGCTATCGAAATGTAGATCCACGCGATGGTGTTGGAATGATTGCTGCTGCCAAAAATGATCAATCAATTCCATATCCAATCTCTATGAAAGTTACCAATACACCAGTTTCTGGTAATGAAATGAAAGCAATTATAGAGATAGAATCAGAGATTGAACTTAATAATTATGTGCTTCATGCTGCAGTATATGCAGAGGATGTGAAGTTGCCAGATTTACCCAAAACATTGGCAAATTCTAATGGACAATCTGAGTTTTCTTCTGCAATGTTATTGCTATTGCCAAATGAGAATGGAACAGTTTGGAATAGCACAGCAAAAGAAAAGAAAAGTGTAGAATTTACATATACTAAAGGCACAAGTGAAGTGTGGCAAGGCAATTCACATATCATTGCTTTTCTTCAAAATCCAAGTACTTTAGAAATCGTTCAAGCTGCAATAAGCTTGCCTAAACAGCCTGGTACCATGGTTACTACTGGTATTACATATCCTCCAACAATTGCTCCAACTTTTTCTGTGATAGATCCAGATCAAAGTGTAGAAGTTAAAGCTGTTATTTCTAATCTATCAGCTTCAACTATTAATTATACTAATCTTCAAATAGTTAAAAGTGCAAGAACG
>JALRHN010000235.1 GCA_023259575.1 Candidatus Kapaibacterium sp.
TAAATTAAGAACCAGGCTTATCCGTATGGGAAGTTTGGTAGAAGAACAAGTTGAACTAGCTTTTCGTGCTTTATTAGAAGGAAATGCCGAATTAGCTAAATTCATTATTGGAAGAGATGACAAAGTAGATAAACTTGATATTAAAATTGATAAACAATGTCAAAGAATATTCGCTTTACAACAACCAGTAGCTTCAGATTTGCGTTTATTATTGGCAGCAATTAAAATAAACAATGAATTAGAAAGAATTGGTGATATGGCAACAGAGATTGCTGATGACCCTAATATTCATGTGCTTGTAAAAGATTTAAGTATTGATAAAATGACAAATGCAGCGTATACTATGGTAAAAGCTAGCTTAGATGCATTTGTAAATAATGATCCTGATTTGGCAAAACATGTATTACCTACAGATTCCACAGTAGATAATCTTGAAAGAGAGCATGTTCATGATATCATTACTTTAATGAAATCAAATGTTGGCATTATTGATTCAGGAATCAAACTTATTTTAATTTTGGGTAATATAGAAAGACTAGCTGATCACGCTACAAATATCGCGGAAAATGTTATCTTTTTAATTGAAGCTAAATTAGTTCGTCACCGTCATTTAGAAAACGATCTTCTCAATCCTCTTAATATAGATCTTGGAATTGAAGATTAACTTTAAAAGCATTCGACATTCAAATATAACAAGGCAATAGCAAGAGAATTATTAGTTCTGTTCTATTGCCTTTTTTTATTTTTGTAGTAATACTAACTATTACTTTATAAACGGATAAGATTTATGACAGCAACAAAAGCAATTATTCTTGCAGGGGGAAGTGGCACAAGACTCTATCCCTTAACTGCTGTTATAAGTAAGCAATTACAACCTGTTTATGATAAGCCAATGATTTATTATCCTTTGGCAACTGTTATGTTAGCAGGGATTAAAGATATTCTGATTATTTCTACACCTCATGATTTACCACATTTTGAATCAGTGTTAGGAAACGGAAATCAATGGGGAATTAATATCGAATATAAGGCACAAGCTGCACCAAAAGGGATTGCAGAAGCTTTCATTTATGGAAAAGAATTTATAGGGAATAATCAAGTATGCTTGATTTTAGGAGATAATTTATTTTATGGCAAGCTAGATTTTCTTCGTAAAGCCTTACAATCCAATACAGGTGGAACTATTTTTGGCTATCAAGTTCATGATCCAGAACGATATGGCGTAGTGGAATTACAATCAGATGGTACAGTTATCAGCATTGAAGAAAAACCGAAGCATCCTAAATCACGATATGCAATTCCAGGATTATATGTATTCAATAATGATGTAATTTCTATTGCAGAAAATTTGGAACCAGGCCCACGCGGTGAATTAGAAATAACTGATGTACAAAAACAGTATCTCAATCAAGGTAATTTACGGGTAGAATTAATGGGAAGAGGTATAGCTTGGTTAGACACAGGTACACCCGAAAGTCTTTTAGAAGCCAGCCAGTTTATTCATGCAGTAGAAAAAAGACAAAATTTAAAGATTGCATGTCTAGAAGAAATAGCCTTACAAATGAATTATATTACAGCAGAAGACTATCATCAATGTATTCAAAAACTACCAAAATCTTCATATAGAGAATATTGCGAAAGAGTTGCTCAGGAATTAAATCCTCAATTTGATTAAGTGATTCATGAGAATATATCCATGAAGAAAAGTGAAGAAGAATCCTCATATGTGATCCATGCACATACTCCGCTGCAATATGTAAAATCAGTTGGGCCTAAAAGAGCAGAGGCTTTAGCTTCCGTAGGACTTCACACCGTTAAAGATTTATTATACTATATTCCATATGGATATATAGATAGAACCTCTGTCCAAAACATAGCAAATATTCACCGTAAATATAAAAGAGAGAATACTATATTCAATGCTGAATCTATGGATATAGATGAAGCTATTTCTCTTAAAAAAGAAATCACAATTGTTGCTACTGTTCAATCGATTCAAGAAAAAACCTTCGGCAAACAAGGCCGCAAAATGTTGATTGCAAAAGTTTCCGATGAATCTAATGCATATGCAGAGATTGTGTTTTTTAATATGGTTCCATATTTTAAAAAAGTATTACAAACTGGAATTGTACTTGGAATTAGTGGTTTGCCAGATTATGATGAAAAATGGAGAACATTGCGTTTTCAGCATCCTGAAATCATCATTTTAGATGCTCATGATGAACAAGAATTTAAAAAAGGGGTCATTCTACCTAAATATTCACTTAATCAAGCAATGAAGAATGCGCATATATCAATCAAAACGATGCGTTCAATATTTGATATTGTATTTGAATATTCTGATTCATTAATTGATGAATCTTTGCCTGAATCATTTCTGAATTCTCAAAGCTTAATGCCTAAACATAAAGCACTACAAACATTACATAAACCCTTATCAACAAAAGAATTACTTGATGCCAGAAATAGAATGAAATTCGAGGAATTATTTTTCTTTCAATTATTTATTGCTTTAAGAAAGCAAGGAAAAAAAACAAGTGAGCAAGGAATTTATATAT
>JALRHN010000236.1 GCA_023259575.1 Candidatus Kapaibacterium sp.
TTGACAAGATATTCTGGTTCATTATCGGATCAAGCTTCCCTTTTACTTGGTGGAATGATTTCTTTTGGGAAAAAATTTCACATGACAGAAAAGTATAGTCTTATAACATCATTAGTATTTCGTCCGTATTTTACTCCATTTATTCAAACTATTCCTTGGCAATCTCAATCGGCAGAGTTACAATGTGAATTACAATTTAATATTCCTAAAAGTATACCTATTATTCCTATTCCTGAACCAATTATTATCCCTGAGAAAGAACCCGAAATCCCTGCATTAACAATGGATTTTTTTGCCACATATAATAAAAAGAATATTTCATTTGGGGACACTATTCCATATGAATATTCTATGAAAACATTTGTTCAGACACAGCCTTTATTTCCAATATTTACATTTGAAGAATTTTCTGATAGCTCCATTCAAAAACAGAATGTTTCACTTGAATTAATAGTAAAAGCATGTAATGAAACACCAGAAAAAACGCTTATCATTAAAGGATATGCAATAGATGATGAAGATAAAGATATTGCAAAAAAAAGAGCAAGCTTTATCGTCCAGCAATTGAACATATATGGATTACAAAATCCCATAACTCTACAAACTGAAGTAAAAAAACTACAAACGATAAAATATCAGACACTTAAATCAGAATATCATATTGTCTCAATACAATTCGATGATGGAAGTATTCCAATTCTAACAAAAAAAGACACTTCTCTATCTTGGTCTGATTCACCAATTGAATTTACTTCTAAACCAAGTCAAGCAGGAGCAAAAATTTCTGGCTTGATTACACTTGGTACTACAAGAGTTCAAAGCATAGAAGAGCCAAATGTACTGTTTAGATTACAATATAATCCTGCTTCTCCATTTTCTGTTCAAAAACTAGTTGCTAAATGTTTTGCTTCAGTTAACCCGATGCAAAAAGCTGCTTCACGAATTGAATGTTATATTAAACCAGTAGAAATTAAGTCTGAAATATTCATTAATACATTTAATGGATATGAAGAGCATATACTTTCTTATGCTGAATTTGATAAATCTGATATATATGTATTTAATCCATTTGCAATTCAGAGGATTAAAGATGCTATTCAAGAGAAAAAACGTATCGAAATAATTCCTATTTCAGATTTATATGGAACAGAAGAACATAATATACGATTACAAAAAAAACGTGTCGAAAAAGCCTTAGAGTTTTTATCAAAACAACATATCAATACTTTAGAAATGCAGACATTATCTAAGAATATATTGATTGATGAACATGATAAAAGAAATATTAGGACTGATTTACAAAGAGGTATTTTGATTCGAATATTTCAAGAATAATGTATGAATCACACAGAATCTTCATATTTACTTAGACTACCTTCTCAGATTTCAGAAATTCGAAAAATCGAAGAATTCTTATATTCATTAAGCATTATTTCTCAACTTGAAAAAGAAAAGGTTCACACATTACTTCTGTGTATCATAGAGGCATTTACCAATGCAGTGAATCATGGTATTGATTATCATCCCAATCAAGTTGTAGACATTATAATTAAATTACTTGATGATACTACATTAAGCATTAGCATTATAAATGAAGGCCCTATTTTCTCTTTAGAAAAAGCAAAAGAGAAAGCCAAAGTATCAAAAGAAGGTAATGAGGGAGGAAGAGGTATTTTGCTTATGGATTATTTTTCAGACACTTTGCAGGTTTCTTCAGATAATAAGAATACCACAGTAACAATGACTTTTTCACTATAAATATCTATCTTCATTTATTCATATCTATTACAATTTATATGAAATCTATACTCTCCAATTCTTGTAAAACATTCTTTATTCTACTTGTTGTACTATCATACTTCCCAGTGTTTTCTCAAAACAACAATAAAAGTATATCTATGGGTGATATGATGTCATTTACTAAAACTCAACAAGGCATCGAGTTATTGTCTGCACAAGGGAATGTGAAAATCACTGTCTATACTCCAACAATAATGAGAATACGATATATAAAGAATGGAGCTAAAACTGATGATCTAAGTTATAGTATCATTAAAGAACCTAATGCAGCATCATCCTTTACATTTTCTGAATCAAATGATTTCCTAGAATTAAAAACAGATTCTGTGATATGCGAGATCAAGAAAAAACCAATTAGAATTCTGTTTAAAACTCTTTCTGGGGACATAATTAATCAAGATGAACCAGCATTTGGTACCTCCTGGATTGGTGAAGAAGTAACTACTTATAAAAAACTTGTAGCAGATGAAAAATTTATTGGTCTAGGAGAAAAAACAGGGAATTTAAATAGAAGGGGCGAGGGATATACAAATTGGAATACTGATTATTTTGGTTATCCTACAAATGCCGACCCAATTTATATGACAACACCAATGTATATAGGACTTCACAGTTCAACTGGGAAGCAATTGATTTATGGGATTTTTATGGATAATTCCTATAAATCTCATTTCAATTTTGGGGCTTCAAATGATAGATTTTCTAGCTTTACCGCAGAAGATGGGGATATGAATTATTATTTCATTTATCATACTTCG
>JALRHN010000237.1 GCA_023259575.1 Candidatus Kapaibacterium sp.
ATGAACATTGTAATCATGATTACTGGTTCTATTGTAGGGGTTGCTTATATAACTGAGTTATTCATCGCATGGTATTCAGGTGTAGAATATGAACAATACGCTTTCTTAAATAGAGCAACCGGACCTTACTGGTGGGCATATTGGTCAATGATGACGTGTAATGTTTTCTCTCCACAATTTATGTGGTTCAAAAAATTAAGAACAAGTATTATGTTCTCTTTCATTATTTCAATTGTCGTGAACATTGGAATGTGGTTTGAAAGATTCGTAATCATCGTAACCTCATTACATAGAGATTACCTACCTTCTTCATGGACAATGTTTTCTCCTACTTTCGTAGATATTGGAATTTTCATTGGAACAATAGGATTCTTCTTTGTATTATTTTTATTATATGCAAGAACATTTCCTGTAATTGCTCAAGCTGAAGTTAAAACAATATTGAAAGCAACAGGACAAAATTATATTAACGAAAGACAAGCAAATAAAGATTTACATCATGAGTAATAAAGTTATTTACGCGATATATAACGACGATGATATCTTGATGGATGCCGTAAAAAAAACACGTGCTGCCCATCATCATATTGAAGAAGTTTTCACCCCTTTTCCAGTTCATGGATTAGATAAAGCAATGGGATTAGCTCCAACAAGGCTAGCAATTTGTGCTTTCATTTATGGATGTATAGGAATTTCTATAGCAACTGCTATGATGAATTATATTATGATCCAAGATTGGCCTCAAGATATTGGGGGTAAACCAAGTTTTAGTTATATAGAAAATATGCCTGCTTTTGTTCCAATCATGTTTGAAATGACTGTATTTTTTGCCGCTCACTTAATGGTAATTACCTTTTACATGAGAAGTAGATTATGGCCATTCAAAGAAGCTGAAAACCCTGATGTAAGAACTACTGATGACCATTTTTTAATGGAAGTAGCTATACAAGGTAATGAAAAAGAATTAGTTTCTTTCTTTAAAAGCACAGGAGCAGTTGAAGTTAAAGTAATAGAAAAGCATTAATTGAAGATATGAAAACGATATATAAAATAACCATATTATTAGGTTTGTCTGCATTAATAACTTCATGTCACGATAATTTAAAACCAAATTATCAGTACATGCCTAATATGTATGAACCGGTTAGTTATAACACTTATTCAGAGTCTAAAGCTTTCAAAAACGGTAAAGAAGGTCAACTTCCACCTGAAGGAACTATTAATAGAGGTTTTGAAGTGTATGAGTATGAAAATACTACTGCAGGTTATGAATTAGCAAAAGCAAATTTAAAATCACCAATAGATACATTATCTTCAGAAGATATGGATAAAGCCAAAGGACTTTATGAAATTTATTGTGCTATTTGCCATGGAAATGCTGGAAATGGACAAGGAAAATTAGTTACTCAAGGAAAATTTTTAGGAGTTCCTAGTTATAAAGACAGAGTAATTACAACTGGTAGTGTATTTCATGTTCAAACTTATGGATTAAATTCTATGGGTGCCTATTCTAATCAGTTGAATTCACATGAACGTTGGTTAGTTGCAGCTTATGTAATGAAACTAAAAAGCGAATTATAATTGTAGAACAAAATCATCTTTATAGATATGTACACATTTTCAAGTAAATTAAAAACATTCTCTCTAATTCTAATACTTCTAGGATCTCTTGGAATAGGTTATGGCTTTTTAACTGCCCCAAAAAATATTCAAGAAGTTGAAACAATGCTTTCAGCTGAATCACATCACGAAGGAGGAAGTAACGCTCATGAAGCTCATGCAGTTGCTGAAAAAAACGATGCTGTTGCTGCTGAAAAACACAAAGAACATTTAGAGCATGTATTACACCAATTGCAAAACAAGCCATGGGCTGCTTTATATGTAGCTTGTATTTTCTTTATGCTAGTTTCATTGGGAGTTTTAGTATTTTATGCTATTCAACAAGTGGCTCAATCAGGATGGTCCCCACTATTATTTAGAGTTATGCAGGGAATAACAGCATATTTACCAATTGGATCTATTTTCTTTTTCCTATTTCTAATCCTATGCGGATTACACTATAATCATTTATTTATATGGTTAGATCCTGAAGTAGTAGCTGAAGATAAGCTTATTGCTAATAAATCAGGTTATTTAAACTTTCCATTTTGGATTATTAGAGCAGCAATATTCTTATTAGGTTGGAATGCTTACAGATATTTCTCCAGAAAAAATTGCTTGGCACAAGATGAATCATCGGATAATAGTTTCTACAAAAAGAATTTCAATATCTCTGCAATTTTCTTGGTTTTCTTTATCGTTTCTGAGTCTATTATGTCTTGGGATTGGATTATGTCTCTAGATCCTCACTGGGCTAGTACTTTATTCGGATGGTATGTATTTGCAAGTTTCTTTGTAAGTGGAATTACAACAATTTGTTTAATCACTTTGTATTTAAAATCGAAAGGATATTTAGAACACGTTAATTCTAGTCATATTCACGATTTAGCTAAATTTATGTTTGGTTTCAGCGTGTTTTGGACCTATTTATGGTTTTCACAATTTATGTTAATT
>JALRHN010000238.1 GCA_023259575.1 Candidatus Kapaibacterium sp.
TAGGCACGATTAAAACAGAAGGCAACATTGATCATGGGCTTGATCTTAAATGGCTCTTTATTTTTATTCAACAGATTTTGAAGTATGACTTTTAATGCATGCTTTGAGTGTTGAAAGCATTAATGTTATTCTTCAAAGCAGTATTCAAAGATTTCTTCCATCCTAGGACCAATTATACGAGCTAATAAATTCTTTTCTATTTCTAATGGCGACCTGCCACTTATTCCAGGTATCATAAAACGTTCATCGTGAAGAATACTCTCAACAGTTGCATGACCATATTCTTTTTTGATTTTTTCTGCTGTATTATTCAAAATTCCTAAGCCTACAGCAATATCTTCGGTAACTTGATTTCCCGCTACTGGAACAATGGCTGTATGCCTAATTACATTCTCATGAAATATAGCAATATCAGTTGTGCCACCACCAATATCAATTAAAGCTACACCAACTTCTCTTTCATCATCATCTAAGACAGCAGAACTACTTGCAAGTGGTTCTAATACAACACCTTTAACGTGAACTCCTGCTCTTTCTACGCATTTATATACATTTTGCATAGCTGTTTGCAGTGCAGTAATTACATGTATATTTGCTTCCATTCTGACACCGCTCATTCCAACTGGATCTGTTACGCCATCTTGTCCATCAATAATATAATCTTGAGGCAGAATATGAAGAATTTTCCTATCTGCTTGTAACTTAATATTCTTTGCATCTTCTGTAATACGTAACACATCTGTCTTTGCGATCTCTCTATTTGAATGGGGGATCGAAATAATACTTCGAGTAGCAAATGATTGAATATGATCTCCAGCAATGCCAACTACCGCTTCTTGCATTGAAACACCGGATTGTAACTCAGCTTGCTCTACTGCGATTTGAATAGACTTTACTGTTTTGTCTATATTAACCACAACTCCCTTTTTTAAGCCTTCGCTTGGTGCTGTTCCGATTCCCAATATATTGATAATGTTTGTGTCGGGCTCTACAGAAGCTATCAATGCAACAACTTTCGTAGTTCCTAAGTCTAATCCTGCAATGATATTACCCGATTTCATAAGATCTTATCCTAACATTGATAATTGCATGTGCTAATTTCTTTTTGTCTTCTTCTTCTCATTATTTAGAGGCCAAAGCTAATGACTTCCCAATAACTATTTGATCTTTCCAACGAACATCTATATATCGAGCTGTACCAGATAATTCTGAAGCATGCTGAAGATAAAGATGCAATTTCTCAAATTTCTTAGGCGCATTATCGATTGATCCAAACATTACTCTGGTTGCGCCATCTGTAGTTATAAAAGTAAAAGATTTAGATTGCTGATTATAATCTATTTCAGATAGAAATTCTTGTAAAGCTCCATCTCTTTTTTGTGCACTCGATACTAAATATTTCAATGATGATAATACTGCTGTATCTATCTTGCCGCTTTTATACAAACCATACACTATTGGCACATCACCAGATTGAGCAAATACTTCATATGGTAAAACAATGCCCGATGAATCAATAAAATCAAATTTTCCTAATACTGTAGGTATGGCTAAAAAAGGTTTTCTTTCCTCAATGATAATATGTATACCTTTAAAGCCATTTCTTTGAACAATTGCATTCTGAATAAAAGGGTGCCTCATCACCTGAGATCTAATCTCAGAAAGTCTGTATTTTCCTGGTGTACTTCCAAGTGTATCTGCCGGCTTTAATGAAGCTAAAGCCATTATTTCTTCTTTTCTTATTGCACTATTGCCAGATACAGAAAATGTTTGGATCTGCTGATTATTTCTCCATCGTATTGCTAATATCAATAAAGCAATAATAATCATTGACATCACAACTAATTGGCTTATAAGCCTAGCTCTGATATCAGAATAATGTTCTACAGTATCTATAGAAATATGTTTACCTGAGTTTTTTTTCATAGAATCTACATTTGAAGATGATAGTAATATATCACTAAGTGTATAGTACTTTCTTTGTCTCCAATTGAGATATAAGGATGAATGAGAAGTTCCAATATGCTGCGGGTTGGAACCATTGCAAAGTTAAGGTAGAGAAGGCTTAAAGACAAGAAAAAAAAATATTATTTGTAATAAATTTGATTAAAAAGTAAAAATTAAATTAGAAGATGTGTAGGTAACTATACAGTGAAGTTGGGCTCATCAATATTTTTGATAATTAAATGTAAATTGCACTACAAAAATTATAAAAATTAAGATAAAATTTCTTTTATGAAAGTACAAAAGCGCTTTGCTTGGTATATGTATGATTGGTCAAGTTCTGCATTTACTACAACTGTAGTAACTGTTTTTTTAGGACCATATCTTACAAATTTGGCTCAAACTCAAGCTGGTATATCTGGTATGTTAGATATAGCCGGAATATCTATAGCTGCTGGATCATTTTTCCCTTATTGCGTATCAATTTCTGTATTATTGCAAGCAATACTCTTACCTATAATAGCATCCATTGCAGATAAAAATAACAATAAGCAGAAATTGCTTTT
>JALRHN010000239.1 GCA_023259575.1 Candidatus Kapaibacterium sp.
TGAATCAGATTGGGGATACAATACAGATTTAATTGCTGTATTTGACTTAGTTCTTGATGTTGCTTGCAAAAATAAAATTGCTCCTGAAGATATGCCAGAAACTTTAATGATTATTTCTGATATGCAATTTGATCAGGCATGTAAATCTAATAAGCGAACTAATTTTGAGCAGATAGAAAAGAAATATAATAAGAGTGGCTATAGTAGACCGAAGCTTGTTTTCTGGAATGTTAATGCTTCTGGTGGTACTATGCCTGTGAAATTTGATGAGTCTGGCACTTGTCTTGTTTCTGGATGCTCTCCTTCTATATTAAAATCAATATTAGGTAAAGAAAATTTTAATCCTGAGTTAGTTATGAATGAGACAATTTATAATGAACGATATAATGCTGTTGGTAATATTGTAAAAGAGCATATAGGTTAAATTAATGGAAACCACTATAATCAATTGCGACTGTTTATGTCATTCTTTGCATATTCGCCCAGACAAAGAATACAAAACAGTAAATATTGGTCTTTGGAACTATGGTTTTGATAATGGTAAACTTAATTGGAAATATAGGCTTAAAATTCTTCTTGATGGATATGCTGATTCTGATTTAGTTGTATTAAACGAAGAAGAGCTGGACAAACTTATTGATTGTTTATTAGCAGCGAAGAAAAATATATGATAAAAAAAGGCTTGAGAAATCAGGCCTTATTTTTTTTGTGGTAGAATATATTTGAGGTTATTATGTCAGACAGAGAATATAATTTTGAAGTGACTAAAGAATTGTTATTGTCAGGTATGTACTATGCTTGTTACAAAAATAATGATAGATTTTATGTTATAGCTAGTAAAGATAATAAATTTTATTTGTATGATTTAAAGACCAACGAATATTACATTGAAATTAATTTTGATTATTGGAAAGAGTTCAATCAATGGTCAGTTTATCCAATAATATCAAATAAATATACTATGAAAAATAAACATCTTGGCAGTGATTTTGATGATTTTGCTAAGGAGAACAATATCAAATTGAAGAGAGATATTAATTGGGCTATGAAAATGCTTGAATCTGGCAAAATTATGACCAGAGAAGGTAATCCAAAGATTTATTTGTTCCCTCCTGGTAAATATGATAATTCAAATGTTCAAATCTCTGTTGAAGATTTATTTGCTGAAGATTGGGAGATTTTTCATCTTAAAACATTTAAAGATGTATTAGATGATTTATATAAAGGTAAATCAATAAGACGCAAAAGTTGGCATCCAGATTGGGAAGTTGGAGAGTATTCAGAGTGTGTATTGATAAGATATGCCGATTTACTTGCAGACGATTGGGAAGTAATTGATGTTGTAGATAAAGTTAATAAGCAACAAGAACAGATTTTGAAAGATAGAAATGAGCTCTGAACAATTTATTTACTCTGAAGATTTTGTTCGTGGTAGAATTTTTAGTTATGTCAGATTCCATAAATACATGGAATCTATTGCTAAAATTGTATGTGACGAATTGAACTTTGGAGATTTTAAATCTGTACGTCTTGATCCTATGGGAGATTTTGTTTGGGTGACATTTGAAGATAGTGAATTTGGCTTTGATGCTTGTTATTTGTGGGATAAAGATATCAAAGGCAATATTGAGAATTTTATAAATCAATGACTGGTATAGAAGCATTAAATAAATTAGAAGAGGGATATATTCTAAGACGTAAAGCTTGGGAATCTGATTTAAAATGTAAAGCTTATTTTTCTGATGTCAAAGAAGCCCCAGAATATGTACCTAATAGACCTGAATTTGAAGGCTATATTAGTTTATTTGATGCTCTTGATAATGGTGATTTTCTTGAAGATGATTGGGAAATTGTAGATGAAATTCTCTGAAGTAGTTGATTCATTAATGGAATACAAGCATATATCGAGAAGTGGTTGGGCTGATGGTAAATTTTTGTATCTTGATAAAGAACAAAATTGGTTTGCTTACCATATAAAAGATGATTGCGAAGAAGATGATTATGAATGCATCACCTATAGACTTAATTTATCACCTGAAGACATAATTGCTGATGATTGGAACATAGTAGAATGAAATTTGCTGAAGTTTTAGATTCTTTGATGGAAGGTAAACCAATCTCAAGAACTGGTTGGGAAAATAACAACTATATCTTCTATGACAAAGATGACAATTGTTTTGTGTTTGTATATTATCCAGATGACCTTGAAAACGGTTATGAATTAGGATCATGGGTTCTTGACTTAAGACCCCAAGATGTAATTGCTGATGATTGGGATATTGATATTTGGGATGCTGACCATATTGTTGACGCTAACAAAAAGGTAGACGAATAATGACCGGGTTTGGGGAGATAATGGAATGAAATTTGGTGAAGTAATTGACGCCTTAAAAAATGGCTTGCCTATTCGCCGCAATGCTTGGGATGAAGGCACTTACACTTATTATGATTTTGACAAATATATGTTTATTGATATGTTTGTTAGTGGCAAT
>JALRHN010000023.1 GCA_023259575.1 Candidatus Kapaibacterium sp.
AGTAGATTCAATACCACATTGATTAATTAAATATTGCTTAATCGATTCAACTCTTTGTTTAGATAGAGACATATTATCTTGTTCTTCGTCGATATCTGCATTACATCCTGTTAATGTTAAGGATGCTTGTGGATAAAGTTTCATTCTTTTAGCAATGATATTCATTATATGATAATATGTGGAAAGCCTATCATCACTATTGACGCTATCTTCAGAAAATGCAAGTAATTGCTGTTGTTCAAGTATTTGATATCGTTGTGGAATCGAAGCAGACCCTTTTTCAAAGAAGACATAAGGTAATAAAGGCGTCATTAGGACAGAAGTGAATTCTTCATCTACAATTTTAATCAGTGGCTCTTCTCTATTATTATCATATACTGCCCATGCAGATATATTCGCCTCTAATTGCTTTTTGTGTCCATATTTAATTGTATCTGTTCTCTTGTGGATTGTTACATATACAATACTATCAGGAGAAATAATAGTATCCATAGAAAGTGAAGAGTTACCTATTGTAAACTCAGTAAAAGGAGGCTTAACTGATATAGTAATTGTATCAATTACTGTGATATCTTTATATGTTTTATGAATTTCTTTATCATGAAAAGGCGAATATCGAATAGAAAATCCACATCTATATTGGTGAATATGCCAATCATTTTGTGAAACAATATCATTTAGAGGATAAAAAACTTGTAGTTCTGGCAATAAAAACAATGTTTGTAGTGAATTTAATGGTAATTGATATGATAATCCAAGTACAGGTCCAAAGCTATGTGACTGATAAAATGGAATAGATTGGTCTAAAAATTCATTTCTTGATCTACTTCCATTTGGGAATGTACCTACAGAGGGCTTAATTAGTAATTCTTTTTGAGAGAATGTTGGATGTGCATAAACAGAATAGCGTAATCCTAATTCGATGTTTAATTGATTATATGGTGAATATTGATAATATGATTCAAGTCCAATATTTTGTAAAGAAGCATCTACGATATGTTGATATTCCCCTTGTATATTCCCACTTAGGCTTATAAACTCCGAAGTGGTTAATGTACCTTGATAATCATTATAAGTTAATCTTGTAGAAAATGACGAGGTATTTGTTATAGGAAAATCATAGAAAATGCCAAAAATAGGAGCATTCCCCTTTCCATGTGAAAACTGTGGACAACAATTAGGATATTGCGGAAAAGACCTAAAATCGGCTAGATGAGAATTAATACCGTACCCTGCTAAGACTCCATACCCAGTTCTTTGTTGAGCAAAAGACAAGGATACCGTCATAAAGAAGCAAACCAGAAAATATGTAAATGAAGTGCTCATACATAAAAACTATAAATGTAAAAAGAGTACATATAATCTTATTGCATCAAATTATAATTTTTTAGAATATCATCCTTGTATTAAAATATGAATGAGATTTTTGTTACTATTTAAATAATAGTTTTGATGGATTGATACCAATTTCATGTGAATATGTATATCTATTTGTAAGTAAATCATATATAAGCATTTGACCACTCACCATGAAGTTTCTGGCATTTAGTATATAGAGATTACTGTTATTTCTTGCTATTCCATACATTTGATTTCCAGTTATTGCTGGTATGATAAGTGAATCTTTTAACATAGTATTTTGAGATTGAATGTGATGTATTCCCTTTTTTGAAATTGCATATAAGATATGTAGTGAAGTATCATAAAATCCTCTACCAGTAAATGTTTCTTTATGATCTCGTATTGGATGTAATGAATTTGCTTCAATTTCTGTAATTCCACCTACAGAATCTTTTATACTAGTTATATGAGAATATAAAACAAGCCACGAATTACTTGGTAATGAATAGTAAATCGATTGAGGATTTAGGCCAGTTTTTACACTTGTATACGTATTGGTTTTGATATCATAAAATAGAACCGTTCCAGCATATGGTTCTTTATAACGAAATATTCCATATCCTGAATTACAAACAGCAATCGTATTACCGAATACAGCAATACCTTCTGGAGCGCATAACTGTTGATTAATCAATGGAAGATATTCTGATGAATTGATATTTACTTGATAGACAATATCTGCATAAAGATCAGTAACAAGTAAGAGACTATCTTGTAATATTACACCCTTTTTTAAAAAATGTCCATTACCTTGTATAACAATAGATCGTATAACTTTAGCAGTTTTAGAATTCATAATATGAATTTCATTGCTAGTAGATATAATTAAAGCCATTAATGAATCATTGATCTTGATGATGTCATTAGCTGTATCGCCTAAAGCAAAACCATTGTTTTTACAGGGAAATATATTTATTGGAGGATTTGAGAGATCTGATTGATACCACAAAGAAGAATTATTATATCCATATAATCCTTCACATAGAACATATACACCAGAATCTTCGCTGATATAGCATGTATCAGGTATTGGATCTATCTGATGTGTACAGCTATATATTAAGAAGCATAATATGCTACAAAATGAAAAAGGGTGTGCCATAAATGGAACACCCTTTTTAATACTATTACACCTTAATTTCAATGAGATCATTATGATATTAAGTCTATTGATTCTTGTATGAATGGATCATTATGGGCTAGACCACTAATGCTATTCATTCTTTTAGCGGTAAAAAATAGTAATAGTCCCATGAAGAAGAGAACCATTCCACCTGCTGACATCAAAGCCATTATATTAAAATGTTCTATACCATGTTCACGAAAACCAGGAATTATAATCCAAGATAAATCAATAAAATGGGCAATTAATATTATGATTGCAGCAGCTTTTACAATGGTAAAATTACGCTTTACATCTTGACGTAATAATAATAAGAAAGGGACAATAAAGTGAATGAACAATGATGTCCAACCTAGTATTTCCCAACCATTTTTTGTTCTATCTATATAATAGAAAGTTTCTTCTGGCAAATTACTATACCAAATCAAAAAATATTGAGAGAAATGTATATATGTCCAAAAGATTGTAAAGGCAAACATCAATTTACCAAGGTCATGCATATGTTCTTTGCTAATAAAACCTTTTAACTCACCAGAATGGTAAACAGAAATGAACAAAAGAGCAATAACTGAAATTGTTGAAACAAAATTACCAGCAAAGTAATAAAGACCAAAAATAGTACTAAACCAATGTGGTTCTAATGCCATCATCAAATCAAATGCAGCAAACGTAATAGTTAATGCATATCCTAGAACAAAAGGAGCAGATCTTTTATAATTTTTTAAAGTTGGGGCATAATCGCCTGGCATTGAATCTTGCTTAATTGAATTACCAACTATATAACGATGCATCCAAAACCAAAACAAACAATAACCAATAACTCTAGCAATAAAAAAAGGAGTATTAGTATATGGAGCTTTTGTTGGAATATTCTCTATGCCATGATAGAAACTATTTCTAAAGATTAAGATTGGTAATAAAATGATGAGCGCAAATTGAGCAAACCATCCTAACATTTCAGGAATACGACGTATAGAAGCACTCCAACCTGCACGAACTAAATACTGTAAGGCAGAGAAAAACAATGCAGTAACGCTTATACCTATAACATACATTGCACCAACTAAATAGGCAGGTAAAATGGATGCTTGATTCATAGCCATTCCCGCTATTGCTAAAACAATACCGGCACCAATACAGATAATTGATGTTTTATTAACATTTTGTTGAAACTGTGTTCCACCGAGATTGACGGGCTTCATATTTCCTCTTGAGTCAACGATATACTTCTGTGGTACTTTAGAAATTAAGGCTTAACGCCTAGTTTTTGCATTTCGCGTATATAGGCAACAATTGCCCAGCGATCATTTGATTGAATTTTATCACCATAGCCGTTCATTATGTTTTGTCCAGCAGAGATGATATGATAAAGATGAGCATCAGATTTAGCTTTTGTAACTTCATCTCTTAGATTAGGTGGATTTTGGAAGCCACGAGCAACTACACTACCATTACCTTGGCCATCATAGTTATGACAAGGTGTACAAAATGCTTCAAAACGATTCTTGCCTCTTGAGAGGACATATTGTCTAGTTGAAGTAGTTGATAAGTCTAAAGGATTAGAACCTACTAATGAATCAGCTTTTTCAAAATCTGGTTTATCTAGTGGATATGCAGAACCATTGCGTGAAACAGTATGCTCTACAGGATATCTTCCGCTTCTACCATCATTGAAAAAAGTAGATTTAACTTGAGGTTTAACTTTAAATTGGTCATCCATATCATCAAGTACCATAATTGGTGTTGACTTCGAAAACCATGTATAATTGCCACTTAAAACTAAAACTATAAATCCTGCAAGAAATATGAGGATTGCAGTTTTAAGATAAAATCCAAATCCGCGATTATTTGTTTGTTGTTCCATTGCTGGTATTTCCTCTTAAGCTTCTATCAGGCGCACATCATCAGCACCGATTTCATTCATAAATTTGGTAGTAGTTTCAAGAGAGAAACGTTGATCAGTAGCAAAGATGCTTAATACAAATGTATCATCAACTGCAGAATTAAATCCTGCATCATCCTGTAAATCTGAATACCACTTTGGTAAACCACATAATGCCCATAAGGCAACGAATGTAGCTAATGCTGTTAATAATACTGTTAATTCAAACATGATAGGAATACCAAATTGAACAGAAAAGAATGGTTTTCCACCAATATTCAATTTATAGTCCACAGCACCTGTCCACCACATTAAAAACACAGCATTACCTAATCCAAACATTGCTCCACCAAAAGAAATATATGGTAAGATTGTCCTTTTAACTCCCATTGCTTTATCTAATCCATGTATTGGATAAGGAGTATAAATATCAAAATCTGTATATCCACTTTCGCGTACTTTGTTTGCAGCATGCATAATCTTATTAGGGTCTTTGAAATTACCTAATACTGCTATATTTTTTGAATCACTCATTGTATGTATATTTCCTTAGAGATTCTTTTCTTATTAATGGTGATGTTCTTCATCATGATGATGAACTGGCTGAGATCCTGGCATAATTCCTTTTATCTCAGAAATCGCTATAACTGGTAAATATTTTGAGAATAATAAGAACAGTGTTAGGAATAGTCCAATTGTTCCTACAAATATTCCAACTTCTACCATTGTTGGTGTATAATAGCTCCAACTTGATGGTAAGAAATCATGATGTAATGATGTTGATATGATTGTAAATCGTTCAAACCACATACCTATATTTACAAATATGGATATCACGAACATCAATGGAATATTTCTTCTCGCTTTTTTAAACCAATAAATCTGAGGTGATAAAACATTGCAAGAAAGCATTGACCAATATGCCCACCAATATTCACCAAAAGCTCTATTTATGAAAACAGTTCTTTCATATTCATTACCACTATACCATGCTATAAAGAATTCCATTGAATATGCATAACCAACCATCATTCCAGTTGCAAGAATGATTTTATTCATGTTTTCAAGATGCTTTAATGTGATATAGTCTTTTAAACCTAAAATCTCTCTAGCAATTACAAGCAATGTCATTACCATTGCAAAACCAGAGAAGATAGCTCCTGCAACAAAGTAAGGAGGGAAAATAGTAGTATGCCATCCAGGTAGAACAGATGTTGCAAAGTCCATAGAAACGATTGTATGAACTGATAGTACAAGCGGTGTAGACAAACCAGCTAAAATCATATAAGCGATTTCATAGTGATGCCATGCACGCATGGAACCTGTCCAACCGAAACTGAAAAACGTATATAATGATTTTGCAGTTTTACCTTTAACATAATTTCTAATTGTTGCCAAATCAGGTACTAAACCGATAAACCAGAATAATGCCGATACAGTTAAATAGGTAGATACAGCAAAAACGTCCCATACAAGTGGAGATCTAAAGTTCACCCATAATTGCATTTGATTAGGATATGGTGTTAGCCAATATGCAAACCAAGGACGTCCAGTATGGATAACTGGAAAAATACCAGCACACATAACCGCAAAGATTGTCATTGCCTCTGCCGAACGATTAATTGCTGTACGCCATTTTTGACGGAATAAATACAGAATAGCTGAAATCAATGTTCCTGCATGGCCAATACCAATCCAAAAAACGAAATTGGTAATATCCCAAGCCCAACCAATAGTATTATTAGAACCCCAAACTCCAATACCAGTTGTTACAGTTTCTCCAATTGCTCCAAAACCTAATCCAGCTATCGAAGCGCATATTAATACTGCTAACCAATATTTTAGATTGGTTTTTCCTTCTACAATACCTGCAATTTTCTCGGTTACATCATGAATTGATGGATTACCAAGAACTAACGGCTCACGCTGTGA
This sequence comes from Candidatus Kapaibacterium sp., assembly GCA_023259575.1. Lineage (GTDB taxonomy): Bacteria > Bacteroidota > Ignavibacteria > Kapaibacteriales > UBA961 > UBA961. Next base: position 6,339 of record JALRHN010000023.1, read on the forward strand.
ATCAGGTACCGGATAAGGGTTATTCTGATATGAGGCGGATGTTAGATGTTCCGGAGAACTTCCATTGGCCGTTTGTGTGACAGTTTCAACCGACATACTTAATTCCTGCTTAAAATATCGTTGTATTATACTTTCGGTACATCATTTGTATTGCGAACTTTTACCAAATAGGTAATTGATGGCCGCACATTCAATGCACTCAATACCTTGAATGCACCATTCTCTTCTTTATATTTCTGTGTTTCATTACCACGTTTAATCTTAGATGCTTGTGCAACCTTACTTTTTGGATCATTGATATCACCAAAGATAATTGCATTTGCTGGACAAGCCTGTTGACAAGCTGTTACAGCTTCACCATCATGTACTCTTGTACGGCCTAGATCTTTAACATGCATCTTAACTTCATTTAATCTCTGTACACAGAATGTACATTTTTCCATAACTCCACGCATACGTACAGTCACATCTGGATTAAATGCTAAATCTAATGGTGTCTTTTTATCTTTATGCCAGTTCAAGAAGTTAAAACGACGCACTTTGTAAGGACAATTATTTAAACAATAACGTGTTCCTACACAACGATTATATGTCATTTCATTTAAGCCTTCTGGGCTATGTGTTGTGGCGGCAACTGGGCATACATTTTCACAAGGTGCATTTTCACAATGCTGACATAACATTGGCTGAAATACAGTTGTAACATTACCTTTTTCATCTTCTCTGTAATATCTATCAATTCGTATCCAATGCATTTCCCTACTATTGGCTACATATTTCTTACCTACAGATGGAATATTGTTTTCTGCTTGGCATGCAATAACACATGCGCTACAGCCTGTACATGCACTCATATCAATAGCCATTGCCCATCTGTGTCCTACATAATTGTACGATGGTACAATGCTTAATGTATCAGCTATATGATGAGAATGTTCTCCAGCTTCATGTTCATGATTTTCATGACTTGCTGCAGCTAAAGATGCGAATGTTACGTAACCTTCTTGAACACCTAAAATATCTTTTGTTCTTTCTTGCCATTCATTATCAAAAGGACTTGGTTTATCATATCGCTCAATAGCATGATGTCCTTGTGTTGTAGCAAGTTTCTCTGATCTACCTACTTTCTCAATCGAAACAGATGTATAAAGTGAGGAATTTGCAGAAAGTAATTTATATACATTCTCTCCAACATTTGCATGAACATTCCCACCGATTGTCTTACCATAACCTAATGTTAAAGTAATTACATTATCTGCAACTCCAGGCTGAATAAATGCTGGTAATTCTATACTTCCTTTTTCATTAGATACTCTTACAATTTCACCTAATTGTATTGATAGAGAATCTGCTGTCTTTTTATTAAGTATTACTAAATTACCCCAAGTATTTTTTGTTATTGGGTCTGGTAATTCTTGCAACCAAGAATTATTAGTATTACTACCGTCATAAAAAGAATAAGATGGCTTTATTGATGCAATAATTCCTTTTAATGACATTTGTTCTGTTGGTAATGCTGAATATCCTAAAGGATTTCCTACTTCACTACTTACAGTGGAACTTGCAACCCCATCTTTTAATAAGGTTTCCCAAGCATTTGTAGATGAATATTGTGGGTTTTGTTTACGTATAAAATCATAATATGTCTCTGTTCCTGCAAATGTAGCTGGATTTACAAAGTTTATGATTGACATCAACATATCTTGCGCACTTAATGAATTTTCATTTAAAGGCGCTATGATTGGTTGTTGAATAGAATATGTTCCATCAAAACTTATGGCATCACCCCAACTTTCTAAATAGTGCGATGTTGGAACATTCACTTTTGCAAGTTTCTCTGAAGTTTCATGTGATGAACAAGATAATGAAGCAGCAAAACGTACTTTTTCAGCTAATAACTTTTTTAGATTTGAGTCAGCATAATATTCTGGATTTACTTCTACATAAATTACAGTTTCAATTATTCCTGCATTTAAATCTGAAGTTAAAGTAGATATGTCTTTTGTTTTATCTGAACTATTGAAATACTTATGATTGAAAGATAATGGTTTACCTTCACCAACTGCATCTAACATCTGATTGATTATTTGTCCTAGCGCAATAATACGTGCTGGAAGATGATCCCCTACCATAATCAATGGAGACTTTGCAGCAACTAATTGTTTTGCTATTTCTTTATGTTCATTATTAGAATTTGCTGATATGCCACTTGGTACAGCTTTACCTTTGAGAGAAGCTACTTCTACAAGAACTGAACTTAAAAATGCTGAATAATCATTTGGCTGAATAGCAATTCTGGCATCTGCATTAGCACCAGTTAATGAAAATCCAGATTCAATTGAAACTAGTTTATTCATAGTGGGGTTTTCTTTGCTTGGCTTACGATTAGCAGAAAATCCTTTAGTGTAATACACAGCATTTTTATCAGTACCTAAGAAATCATTATCAACAGATAAAATATAATCTGCTTTTGATAGATCTGGAACTAATTCTGCATCTAAACCAAATACTGCTTGATTTGCTAAGGCAGAATGAGAAACGATAGCTGGTAAAGTATAAAACTGAATGGAAGAATTTGCGCTAGTTATAGATTGAGCTAATGCCAAAAAAGAAGGAGAACAATGTTCATCAATAATAATAGCTGTTTTTTTGCCATTATTTGTAGCACTTGTTATCGCTTGCGCAATAGTAGATGCTGCATTTGTTGTACTAGAATCACCACCATTAACTCTCGATCTACGAATTCTATCGGGATCATATAATGAAAGCAATGTACCTTGAATAAAAGCAGATGAACTTCCTAAGGATGCACTATGCTTTTCATTTCCATCAACTTTAATAGGACGGCCTTCTCTTGCTTTAACCAGCAAACCAAAAGCCGCATTTTTATGTTGATATACTGTGGTATAATAATTCGGTAAACCAGGTATTTGGTATTCAGTAGGTGTAATTGCTGCCACAAGCTTATGCTCAGGACGTCTGCAACTAGCAGCAGCCATGGCCATAGAGGCAGACAGAACAGTCATGAACGTTCTGCGTGAAACACCAGAATCCAATAATGGTTTATTTGTATCGAATTCAAATTCTTGTCCATTCCCATTTGTTGGGTTGTCAAGCTCGCCATAGTGGCGGAAGTAAGTTGAATGTTGTCGCTGTGACATTTCTAGAGCTACTTCTATAGTTATTTGTACTTTTTCTTGTATTTAGTGATGGCAGGAAGAACAATTTTCCGGACCATATTGAGCATGCTTTGGAACAAGCATTCCTTCTACTACAGGCTTAGGCAAATCTGCTGTCTCTACCATTCCATAGGATGGCTGAACAACTGGTTTCATTGCTGCAAGTTTAATTGTTGCACTTGCATCATAAGAATTTGCTCTAACACCAATGAATTTATCAATCTGACTTCTGTTTTCATAGTCATATGCATAGATTCCAGAAATTGGCCTTGCAGGTACTGCAAATTGTTCTGGATTTCTATGACAATCTAAACACCATCCCATTGATAATGGTTTGTATTGAGATATTACTCCCATAGTTTCAACTGGGCCATGACATGACTTACAATCAAGTTGGGCTCTGATATGTCTACTATGATTAAAATGAGCATAATCAGGTAACTTATGAATACGAACCCACTCGATGGGTTTATTTTTTTCATAAGATGTACGAATTAACTCTAATGGACCTGGATTACCACGTTCATTTTCAAGCTTCATAGGAAGGACATGACAATTCATACATGTACTTGTTGTGGGTACTGGAGAATGCGCAGATACTTCGGCTTGTGCATGACAATACATACATTTAATACCCAATCCTTTCATTTTTACACCATTGTGGGATATAGTATCCTCATTGGCATGAAGTTTATGAGAGAAAGGAATTGGTTGATCAGGTCTATAACCTACATCGGTTACTTTATTATTCTGACCAAAAATAAGTACAAGCGCAAGTACAACTACAGTGCCTCCACCCATCGTAAAAGCACGCTTTAGTTTCTTGTCTAATTCTTTAGTAAACATTATTACAAACTCACAATGAGATATTTATGCAAGTATTTGATTTCTATTTTTCTTTCTGATTGCATACACAATTCTGCCAACAACAATACTAATTGCCAACAATAGCATCGATAACATAAAAAGTACACTCATTGAATAACCCTCTCCTATAGCTGCTTGTGAAGTACCTGTTGAATAGGCATCCTTACAATTGGGACATGCTAACAAAGGATAAATGTTTATCAATAAGAATAATATTATATGTTTTAGTGTTTTCATCATTTTTTTGATATTTCCGAAAGCAAATTATCTAATTCACTTAATTTTTGTTTGTCAAATGGATCATAATAAGCTCTGATATGGGATTTGTCATCCAATAATATAAATCTTGCAGAATGATTTGCAGGATTTTCAGAACTTCCTACCATAAAACCATTAATTGTCAATGTAAGTAATGAATCTTTTTCAATTCTTAAAAACTTCCATCTACTATCATCGTATTTATGATCTTTTCTATACTTCGCCAAAGCTTGTATTGTATCATTTTCTGGATCTACTGTAATAGATACAAACGATATGTTTTTAGAAGTATGCCTTTGAACAATATCTGCTAGTACTGTATTCATTCTAGGACATATATCTGAACAAGAAGCAAAAAAGAAAGAAACTATTGTTATAGATCCTTGAATATCTTTCTCTGAAAAAGTTTTGCCATTATCTAAGTTTCCTTTAAATGTTGGAACTTTTTTTATATCTGGAAGATTTTCAAAGATGTTATGATAAGTATCTTGAATTGAATCTTGATTACAGCCAAAAACAAAGAACAATAGTAAAGTACATGAAAGCGAAGCTAAGTTTTTAAGAACATTAGCTATTCTCATTTAAGGTCCAAGAACATTTAATGCAAACGTTAAAACAAAGAATAAAAATATAGGAATAAATACAAATGCCCGTATAAATTTATTATCAAACTTTAAGTGCATAAATATATAAAAAACCATAGATGCTTTTATCAATGCGATTAATAATCCAATACCAATGTGTAAAGAATTACCTGCTTCGCCCCAACTTCTTGGAACCCAATCTAAAGCTGCCACCCAAGTAAGAACTGTTAATATAAAAAGTGCAGATGCTACTTTAATATATGAACTGAACATGGATTCTGGATCTGGATGATGATGATTGCTCATAAATACTTTCTCCTACTTTTAATGGGATGGAAATATTAGATACAATACTGGGAATAAGAAAATCCATACTAAATCCACAAAGTGCCAATAAAGACCCAATGTTTCAACTTTCGTTGGATAATTATATCCTTTTTTGGTAAAAGACTTTATAAACATAAAGAACATGGGAATCATACCAGCAATTACGTGCAAAGCATGAAAACCTGTCATTATGAAATAAAAACTAAAGAATACATTCGTCCAAGGAAAGATATGATGTCCAAACTTGGTTGTATATTCAATTGTTTTTACAATTAAAAAGCCAAATCCACAAAGTATTGTTAAGCCTAAGAATAAACGAAACTTTGCTGTATTGCCCTTCTCTAAATTTAATATCGATAAAGCCATTGTTAATGAGCTTCCGATAAGTATGAATGTATTTAATAAGGCTAATCCCTTATTAAGTTCGCCTGCTGAATGTGAAAATAATTCTAAGTTGGAATTTCTAAGCACTATAAATGCTCCAAAAAACCCTGTAAAGAACATGATCTCTGAGGCTAAAAAGATCCACATTGCTAGCTTCCCATTAGGGACGCCAGTTACTGGTTCGTGAGAAAGTGATAAACCTGACATTGCTGTTACAGTTGTTTATTGACAAACACTAACAAAAATATTCCCGATAAATATGCATATGCTGCATATAGTTGAAGTTTTGCACTTTTATTATCCTTGTGTAGCATAAATTGTATACATGCATATAAAAAGAATAATGAAAGTAATAAAACTCCCAATAAATAAACAAAACCTAGTTTAGAATATTGCCATAGTAATAATGATGACATCACTACACACATTGTGTATACTATTGACAGAATTGATAACCTTTTTGCGCTTGAATCACCTTCATATGTGTGCATTTTAAAACCTGCCTGTTTATAGTCTATTCTATATATCCAAGCTAATGCTAAGAAATGAGGTATTTGCCAAAACAATACTATTAAAAACAATAATGTTCCTGATAATCCTATTTCTCCAGTATATGCTGTAAAGCCTCCTAAAGCAGGTAATGCTCCTGGTAGTGTACCAGCATATAATGACAATTTTGTTTTTCTTTTTAGAGGTGTGTAAAGAAACACATAAGAAAATATCGTTATCAATGATAATACCGCAGTAATAATATTCACATATACATACAGTATACTTAATCCAAGAAGACTTATCAGTATACCAAATAATAATGCAGATTGTGCAGATATTATTCCAGATGGCAAAGCTCTTGACACAGTTCTTTTCATCTGTTGATCATGCTCTCTTTCAAAATAATTATTGAGAACACAACTTCCAGCTGAGGTTAAAGCAGTGCCCACCATCGCAAAAAGAAAAAGAAGGATATTTCCAAAAGATGAACAGTATTCTTCGAAATGAACAGGTATTGCTAAGTAATATCCCGTAGCAGCCGTTAATACTATCATCCGGGTAATTCCGGGTTTTGTTAATTCAAAGTACGCTTTTATTTTATGGCTGAAGCTGATTCTTTCTTTATTTGACACAGTTAAAATCAATAAAATGTGACAGCTCTACAGCTAATTTGTATTCTTAATGACCAGAATGTACCGGTACTTCATTCTCTGAAGGTGGCTCTGTCTGTGGATAGAAATCTGATTCTCTTCCTGGGACAGAATACTCATAAGGACCACGGTAAACTACAATATCTGTATCAAAATTACCATGACCAGGATGCGCAGGTGCAGACCACTCTATAGAGTTAGATTGCCAAGGATTTCTTGGGGCTGCTTTACCATACTTTAATGACCACAGTATATTTACAACTAATATCAATTGAGAGAATCCCAAGATAATAGCCGCAAAAGTTACAAATTGATTCATTGGTTGTAATGGTTGTAAAAACTCATATATATATGGATTATATATTCTTCTCATATGTCCACCTACACCTAATATATGCATAGGATAGAATGTCAAATTGAAAAATACAAATGACCAATAAAAGTGCTTACGTCCTAGATTTTCATTCAGCATTTTGCCATACATTTTTGGGAACCAATAATAAATACCGGCAAAAATTGCAAAAAGAGCTCCACCAAACAGAACATAATGAATATGTGCTACAATAAAGTATGTATCATGGATATAAATATCTACAGGTGCAGATGCCATAAACACACCGCTCAAACCACCAATAATAAAGGTTGCAATAAATGCCAATGCATTCATATTGGCTGCAGTAAACCTAATATTACCTTTCCAAATTGTACCTAACCAATTGAAAACTTTAATAGCGGATGGAACTGCAATTAATATAGTTGATAGCATAAAGGTTGTACCCAATAAAGGATTCATACCAGATTGGAACATATGATGTCCCCAAACAATAAATCCTAAAAATGCTATTGCCATAATTGCAAATATCATTGCCTTGTATCCGTAAATTGGCTTACGTGCGAATGTTGATAATACATCAGACACTATACCCATTCCTGGTAGAATCATGATATATACAGCAGGATGAGAATAGAACCAAAACATATGTTGCCATAAAATTGGTTGTCCACCACCACCTAATAATTGCTTATGCTCTAGTAATTGATTTCCTTGAGCTATAAATGCATTTGTTACATATGTATTATCAGGAGCTGTAACTAATAAATTATCAGGCATAAAAAAACCTGTATGTAAATATTGATCACATATTTGCATTGCTATAGCTGCTGCTAAAACAGGAGTTCCTAATGTAATAAGGATGGCTGTTATAAATAAAGCCCAAACTGTTAATGGCATTTGCAATAATTGCAATCCCTTAGCACGCTTATTTAAAACAGTAGCCATATAATTTGTACCACCCATGATTGAAGAAAAACCAATCATGAATAGTGATACAAGCCATGTAGTTTGGCCAGGACCTGAAGTTGGTCCCAAAGGAGGATATCCTGTCCAACCAGCAGCTGCTGTACCTGAATCATAAAAGAATCCAGAAAGCATTATCAAACCAGCTGGCGGAACCAACCAAAATGAGAACATATTCAATCTTGGTAATGCCATGTCGTCCGTTCCTATCATCAACGGAATACAGAAATTACCAAACATACCTACTGCTAATGGAATGATAACATAAAATATCATCACTGTTCCATGTAGGGTAAGTAATTGTGTATAAAAATTAGCAGTTACCGCTCCATCAGAAACCCAAGAATTTGGTAAAATATTACCAATTAATGGAATTGCTGAACCAGGATAAGCTATTTGCCATCTAATCATAAGCGCAAACAGACCACCTACAAAAAGGAAGAAAAGTGAAACTGCCATAAATTGTTTGGCAATTACTTTATGATCTGTTGAAAAAATGTACTTTCTTATAAATGAGAGCTCATGATGAGCATGATCTGCACCGTGGTGAGTATCATGACCATGAATTTCATTCGCATTAGCTACTGCCGTTTGCATAGTGTAGTACCAATAAATCTTGACAATTGATTAATTCTTTGTTGTTTTACTATCTTTTGTATCTGCAGATGCTACAATAGTAGTATCTGAAGAGACAGGAGCTTCTAAAACTGGCTTTGATATTTTATACTGTTCGTCTAACCATTTATCATAATCTGCTTGACTATCAATAAATACTTGGCCTCTCATATTGTAATGCCCTGAGCCACATAATTCAGCACAAGCTAATTCATATGTTCCTATCTTAGATCCATTAAACCATACTTTAATCCATTGTCCAGGCAATGCATCCTGCTTTACTCTAAAGTTTGGTAAAAAGAAACTATGTAAAACATCATTTGAAGATAGATTTACTAAAATATTCTTGTTTACAGGTAAATGAATAGGAATAGGTCTTGTTCCACCAGGACTTATAATAACAAAGTCATCTTTTCCATGTATATCATTGGAATCTATACCAAATGGATTTGCAATTGTAATTTGTTCACGGTCTTTATTGCCAAATACACCATCAGGACCTGCATAACGAAATTGCCAACCAAATCCAGACTGATATCCCAATACATCAATTTCTACATCTGGTTTTGGCACTCTTGATGCGTATTTTGTCTTTGACCAAGCACCATCACTCCATAATCCTAAACCAACAAAGAAAATAGTAGGTAATAATGTCCATGTAAATTCCATCAAATTATTACCATGGAAATAATACGCTTTTCTATGTTCATTATACCTATACTTAACCATAAATATAACCAGTAAGCCATAGGTAAGGAAAAATGTAGCAACAGAAAACCAATATATTAATGCAAATATTGAATCTAGTTGAGCGCCAAATGTGCTAACGTTTTCGGGAAAGAATGTGAGCATATCTCTATAAGCCCACTCTAAACCTTTAGACAAATCAAAATTCATGCAAATACCCAGAACTTTAACGTTAACGAAATTAATTACTTAAATAATTACAAAGCTTGCTGAAGCTCAGCTTCTTCATATGCACCAGAACGTCCAGATGTCTTATCTCGAACTGACTTTACTTCATCAGGTGTTACTGCTCCAGCTGAATTACCCCAACTAGAACGAACATATGTTAAAGCATCAGCAATCTCTTGATCAGATAATTGCTTCCAAGATGACATAACGCCATTATACGTTTTGCCATTCCTCTCAATTTGGCCCTTAAAGCCATGAAGAACCAATCGAATTGGTTTTGTCGCATCGGCATCTTGTGCTATAGCAGAGCCAGCTAATGGAGGATAAGTTCCTGGAACACCTTGGCCTTTAGCCTGATGACATGATGAACATATTGAAGTGAATACTTGAGCACCTGGTGATGCACTTGCTGCATCTGTTCCAGAAGCTGAAGCATTTGCCGCTGTTTGTGAATAAGGCGCTGTATACACAGGATCATCTTCGTATTTCGTAAAAAATCCTTGAACATTACAACCACTAGAAAGTAGTAGTATCGAAAACGATGTGATGATTAGAGAGAATGGGAGTAACTTATTTTTCATATACAAGCAATTATTGAGTATATAATATTCGAAAAGAAGCTGCTGTCAAATCGAATGCACGAAAATACATTGTAGTGAACACTCTTACAAGGAAATATTTGAAAAGAGTAAGAAAAAAATTTAAGATTTTTCAAGATATAAGGTATTTTGATCATCGACATTTATTACAAGATTTTTAATTTCAACAACTTACAACTCTGACTTATATACTTGATTATTGTTGAAAATAAATGAAGGTTTTCCAACTAATTTCCAATTATCGAACGGTGTATTAACAGATTTTGATTTCATATTTTTTAAGTTAACTGTCCATTCAGCATGTTTATCAAAAATCGTAATACATGCTGACTCACCTTTTTCTAGAGATGGATGCTGTAATTGCAGGATATTTCTTGGACCAGTTGATAATAGATACACAAATCTGTCTAATGAAATTACTTGGCTGTTAACTAAATACTGAAAAGCTAATCCAATACATGTTTCTATACCAGTGATTCCATTTGCTGCAATTGCTAGCTCGCAATTTTTTTCATGTATTGCATGAGGAGCATGATCTGTAGCAATTGCATCAATTGTTCCATCTTGCAAGCCTTTTAATATTGCTTCTATATCAGATTGCTCTCTTAATGGAGGATTCATCTTTGCATGGGTTCCATACTCAAGCACGGCTTTATCGGTTAAGATAAAATGATGTGGAGTGACTTCGCAACTAATGCGTTGTCCTTTTGCTTTAGCTTCTCTTACCAATTGCACACTGCCTTCTGTGCTTAAATGAGATACATGATAACGTCTATTGCCGCAATAAGCTGCCAATTGAATATCTCTTGATACGATAATTTCTTCTGCTACAGTTGGATATCCTTTTACTCCTAAATCTGCTGATACTGTGCCTTCATGAATAACAAAGTTTTTTGTAAGACTATGTTCTTCACAATGTTGGGTTAATAATGCATCAAATGGCGCTGCATAATCAAATGCAATTCTCATCATTTCTGCATTCTCAATGCAAGAACCATCATCAGAAAACATGATCGCTCCAGCATCAATTAAATCAATCATAGGTGATAATAGTTTTCCTTCTCTTCCAATAGTAGTAGCTGCACAAACATGTACATTTACTATATTATCTTTTGCCCTATTTTTAACATATTCAAGGTTAATTTTACTATCTAAAGCTGGGAGCGTATTAGGCATACATACAATATCCGTAAATCCTCCATTAGCTGCTGCTAAGGTTCCAGATTCTATTGTTTCTTTATATTCTTGACCTGGCTCTCTTAGATGAACATGCATATCTACAAAGCCAGGTGCGGCAATAAGATGTGATGCTTCAATATGGATTGTATCTTGAGGTAATTCAATATGTTCTTCAGATGAATGAAGTATCATTCCTTGTTCAATCAATATATTTCTATGTTCATGTATTCCCCTATGTGGGTCAATCACTAATATATTTTCAAAGAAATATCGCATGTATTAAAGTATTCGTGATAAAAATGTTTCTCTGTGATATGGTGTTGCACCTAATTCTTGCAAAGCTTTGCGATGTGCCAAGGTTCCATATCCTTTATTTTTTGCAAAATAATAAAGTGGATCGACATGATTATCTATTTCCATCATTATTTTATCTCTTTCTACTTTTGCTAAAATTGATGCAGCTGCTATAGAATAGCAATGGTAATCCCCTTTGATGATAGTTGTATAAGGAATTGTGGGATGTTCAAAATAATTTCCATCAATTAATGCATGATGAGGATTAATTGATAAGCCTTTTAATGCCAAATGCATTGCTTTTAAAGTAGCTTTTCTAATATTAATCTTATCAATTTCATGATGATCAACTATCCCAAATGAATATGATATAGCCCTTTGTTTTAATATTTCAGATATTTTTTCTCTTTCTTTCACAGATAAAAGCTTAGAATCAATACAACCTATATCATTAGTAGAACCTATAGGTAAAATGATAGCACAAGATACTACTGGTCCTGCTAATGCTCCCCTTCCAACTTCATCAATTCCAGCTACTAGCAAGGAATCTTTCCAATATGGAATTTCATAGTTATTTGATGGAATTTCTTTTTTTACCATTATCAATCTAGTAAATTCAAGAATTCATTTCTAAGTGAAAAATCTTCTCTTAATCCTCCACGCATAACTGAAGTTACCATTTCTGCTCTTTCCTCAGATTCTGAAACTCCTCTGGCAATCATACAATAATGCTTTGATTTTATAACAACACCCAATGCTTTTGGATGAATTGTTTCAGTTATAAAATCTGCAATTTGTTCTCCCAATTCTTCTTGAATTTGACCTCTTCTAGAAAACCACTCAACAATTCTGGTCAATTTTGATAATCCTAAAACAAAATCTCCAGGGATATATCCTATAGAACATGTTCCTGCTATTGGCTGCCAATGATGAGAACAAACGCTCATTACTGTAATATTTTTGCTGATAATCAATTCATCTACATTTTTTCGATTTGGGAAAACCGTGATTTTAGGGGCTGCATCGAATCTTCCAGCAAATAATTCATTCACCCACATTTTTGCTAGTCTATGAGGTGTATTGGTACTATTAGGATCATTTCTGTCTATTCTTAGTATATCAAAAACCT
>JALRHN010000240.1 GCA_023259575.1 Candidatus Kapaibacterium sp.
CTTCATTAGGATCTCTTCTTTCTAATTGATCTAGTGGTATCAAATCTTTATCTGTTGTGTTTGGCGTTGGTGTAGAAGGAGGTTTAGGAGTTGAATTAGGTTTAGGGCTTGGTGTAGGCGGTGATGGATTACTGCCAGATTGATCATTTGTAGTTTTAAATGCTTCCTGTAGAGCTTCACGGTCAGGATGCATTTCACCCATTGAACCCCATAATTCACGAAATTTTAATCGTGGATTCGGTGCAGCTTGTAAAATGGTTAAAAATTCATTATATTTAGCCATATCAAGACTAATTCTAATAGATGCTGCTAATTTGTACCACATAGATTTTCTTCCTTACCAATCAACTGTAGAATATTTCTCTGGATGGTCTGCACAATCCTTTGTAATAATAATCTTCTTTGGCTTGGCAGAATGTGGTCCAATATGTTCAAAAGCTGCGAAACTTACAGATCTTTTCACCATATTATTTAAAGCTCTTGTACCTGTCCCCATGGCTTCAACTTTGCTTACAATATCTTCAATGAACTCTTCGTCAAATTCTAATTCAATTCCATGTTCAGCAAAAAGAATCTGTTGTTTATTAATAGGAGAATTGTCAAGGTCTAACAAACATTGAGTCAATTCTTCTTTTGTAAGTGGAGCAAGAATGACAACTGTTTGAATTCTTCCTACAAATTCAGCAGCCAAACCATAATCAATTAAAGATTCGTTTAAGATTTCATGTGTAGCAAGACCAAGAATTTCATGAGGCTTTAAATCATTTTTTGACTTCTCATCATTCTTTGTGAAACCGATATTTTTGTTATGAATCTTAAGTTTTTCAGCTACAATATCAGATAAACCATTAAATGCTCCTCCAAAACAAAATAGCATCTTAGCAGTGTCAACAAATGTAGCTGGACCACCCTGATCACCTAAAATAGAGGATGGAATTTTAACTTTCTTGCCTTCAATTAGTTTAAGCATAGAGAACTGAGTGTTGGTATTTAAAGATTCAATTTTAGATTTACTAGAATTTCCAGCTAGCTTATCAATCTCATCAATAAAAACAATACCTCTCTCAGCACTATCAATATCGCCTTGGGTTTTTAGAAACAGCTCATGAATAACAGAATCTGCATCTGCTCCTTGAAAACCTGTTGGAGAATAAGCTGTAGCATCTCCAATTACAAATGGCACTTCAAGATCATTGGCAATAGATGTGGTGATTAAAGTTTTACCAGAACCACTTGGGCCTAATAATAAGATATTGTATTTATCATTATAGTTAGTTTGATATGTAGCTCTAATATGTTCGTATACAGTCAGGCTAATTCTCTTTTTAGCTTCATCTTGTCCAATTACTTTTTTATTTAAAGAATCATAAAAATATTTTGGACTTAAATGATTATAAGAACGTTTCCCTTTCATGGCATTATATTGTTGTCTTGCCATAGGAATAAGATCAAAAATGTTATTCTTAAGATCTTCGCCTGATTTTTCGTCGTGGATGTTTAGGAGTACTGATAAGAGTTTGCCGTTAAGCTCCATCTGACCAAGAGTACTACCTACTTGAAAACAAGAATAATGATCATCGCAGAATTTAATGGCATCGCTCTCTTGAAATAGATTGAAATTATCTATAATAGTATGAGCTGCCTTCTTATTACAGAACGAACATCTATTCTGTACTGTTATTTCTCTCATTAGTGATTATTGTACAGAATGTTTCTTGTAATAATCCATAATAAGCTTTTGAACGTCTCTTTCTGGATACCAATTTCCCGGAGTTTGTACTAACTTCATTGTATGTATTTTCTCCAAATCATATTTTCTTTCAAACCCTGCTAAAAATTGTATTGAAATAGCTTTAATATTAGATAAAACATCTTCAAGAGATAAATGCTCGCACAAAGTATCTAAGAATTGTTTCTTTGATATAATAAAAGCTTTTTGTTCTGCATTAAAATCATTTTCTTTTTCAGCATAAAAATCATCATCAAGAACAGCTCTCATAAGAACTAAATCCCAGAAGAATTTTTGATCTTCTCTTGGAGTCAATTGTTTAGCAACAGTTGATACTTCTTTCGATGGATGTTCTCTCAATTCATCAGAACTTTCAGAAAGAAATCTATCAAACTTTGGAACTAGAGCATTTTCTCTTCTCTCATATGAACTTTTGCCAGATCCAGAAGAATATTGCACTTCAGTTGTTGCGGATTTAGCATATGGAGTATGAGAAAGAGTATAGCCCTGCATAGCTCTTAATGCATTTTCTCTATTCTGCATCAGTTGTTCAGGTGTATGAAAAAATTCTTTAACAACATCAGCATCTTTAATTTTACCAAGTAATTTAGCTTCAAATTGATATTTAGGAATTCTAAGCTCTTTGTGTCCGTAAGGAATAGAAAGATATCCTGGTAATGGTAAATAATCTTTTGAATGTTCTTGTAAAATAGCGCCTAAAGTAGGGTTAATAAAGGCAATTTCGTT
>JALRHN010000241.1 GCA_023259575.1 Candidatus Kapaibacterium sp.
TAATGCAGAAGCTAAATTCTTAAGGTTATTTCTTCTTTCACCATATTCAATTGAATAGATTGTAGAAATACCTGATATTGGGTCCGAAGTAAATGTAACATCTGCAAGATATGTAGCTTCTGAAATACTATCATAAAATTCATTATCAACGGAGGCAATTGCACAAATGCCTTCAGAATTTAAACATAAACTTTTGTCAGCCCAAACATAATAAATACTTTCAGCTTGATGTCTAATATAAGAAGTTTCATATGTTCTTGCTGAAAATAAATCTACAATTCCATATCCTGGCGTTACTCTAATTACTTGCTTAAAAGCATCTTCAAAGTAAATACTTGTGGAACCAACGACCACTCCAGATATAGGTGGACTAGACATAACCCACACAGTATCAGAATATACATTTCCTTCACCTACTAAAACAATAAAATTTGAAACAAAATCTACGGGTGAATTTAGCTCATCAGATCTTGTCCAAGCCCCAGCAGAAACAGTGTAAATTCCGTTCTGAGATGCTGTCGATTGATTCTTTACTAGGACTTTGTCACCAGAAATTAAAACAACATTATCTACTGTAAGCAAGCCTGATAAACTTATTATGTTTTCTGTTGTAGCTGCTCTTACTTGAACATCTGGCCTCAAACCTAATGCTAAATATCTCTGTCCTAATTCTGAATCTGGATCATTTCGCCATGCTGATATCAATGATTTCTGTTCTAAAATATAGTCAGATAATTTAGTAACTTCCCAGCCTTCAATAACTCCAGTTCCAATAAATTTATATAAGCCCTGCAATTGATTTTCAGCAGTAAGCATATTTTCATAATCGTAACCTGGATACCATTTATCTCCTAATTCAAGATAGAGATACTTATAAATACTGGTTCGTTTTGACATTATTAATCCATGAATTTAAGGTCTTCTTCACCCAAGTCAAGTTGTACCGCAAAATCGTTTACAATCGCTGGTGTTAAGCCTACAGATACAAATAGAATTCCAAACCTAATCTTTGATGCTGGTTCAGAAATTTCAAAGACTTTATTTGGTTCGATGATGGTATAGCTATTGAAATCAAATGAAGCTACAGCATCACTGTTTGTAGTATATCCATATACTATTCTTCCACCATTTGGTATCTCATTACTTGTTAAAAGACCTCTTCTAAATTCAGGAGATACTGTCGATAAAGATTCAACACTTGTATCAAATAATTTAGTAAAGAAATAAGATGAATTTGCAGCAATATAAGAAAAACTTACACCTCTCAATATTGGAGTAGAATTTGGAGAAGATGATACTAATTCTGCCTTAAATTGCATCCATTTACCTGTGACTGTCGAAATATCATAAGTGCCAATATGAACACCTGCATTGGCACTATTGCCAATAGTTCCGTAAGAATATGGATCTCCCCAATCAGTAGAGAGTAATCCGCTCTCTGTATCAGAACTCCTCAAGTAAATTCTAATTTCTGTACCATAATCTAAGCCTGAATCTATTGCCAAGCCAGCTGGTGTCGTAGTATATACTACTAAATCATCCCACCTTGTTAATGTGGAAATATAAAATGGCTCTGTTGTGTAAAAACCTGATACTGAAATTTTTCTATCTGGCGCATATAAAGGTGAAATATCTTTTGAAACAAATGTTGCTTTAAGATTCTTGTCAGTACCAACTTGATAAATTTTTCCTTGAGAAATTGAAATTGTTGTAGTTCCTGTTGTAACTGTCGGATTACCTAGCTTAATATTGTCATAAATATATATATTTTTTTCATATTGATTATTATTTAAATTGACTAAGCTAGGATTTGATGAATGATAATTTCCAGCCACATCTTTCAATCTAACAAAAACTTCTTTGCTTGAACCAGTTACTGAGGAAGAATCAAATTCATAGACGAATCCATCTTTAAATGTCGCATATGTATTTGTTGAGAATCTAAAGATATCTGAAGCTGAATTTCTTCTAAATAAATTAGTATTTGGAATTACAACATATGTACTTCCATTTGATAGCTTCCATGCTAATTCAATAGAAGGAGTTGAAACTGTATCCACGAATCCAATAATTTTAATTTTAGTTAATTTAGTACTTATTAAAGATTTAGTAAAAACAGTGTTGCTTACTACAGTTTTATTTGTCCAAGAATCTGCTACTAAAATATCATCCAAATAAACTCTAGCTCCAATATTTGTAGCCAATCTAAAATCATAAGAATCAGATTGATCAGATTTGATATAACCTTCAATTGTGATATTATAATATGAAGTAGATGATAATGGGTTAGTATCTAGATTTGTAAAATTAATATTGTTTGCAAAAACAGAAATTTTTTGAATATAGTTATCAAAAAGCTTATAAGAATCTAGTGTAGAAGATCGATATGTAATATCAATACCATTATTATTAGAATCTGGATATGCAACAGAACTAAAAGATTTATCAGATAACTTGTAACCAATAGCTTCTT
>JALRHN010000242.1 GCA_023259575.1 Candidatus Kapaibacterium sp.
GTTGTGTTTTTAGTTGCTTTGCCTTTGTGTTTAGGTATAGCACTTGCTTCGGGTGCACCGAAGTTATCTGGTATAATTGCTGGTATAATTGGTGGTATTATCGTTGGTTTTTTAAGCAAGTCAGACACAAGTGTTAGTGGTCCTGCCGCGGGTTTAGCAGCAGTTGTTTTAGCTTCTATACATCAATTAGGTTCATTCGAATTATTCTTGACAGCTGTTTTTTTAGCTGGGCTGATTCAATTGATAATGGGGATTACTAAAACCGGTTTGATTGCAGATTTCATTCCAACTAATGTCATTAAAGGCCTTTTATCAGCAATTGGAATTGTTCTAATTCTTAAACAGATACCTCATGCAATTGGTTATGATGCTGATATGGAAGGTGATTTTCAATTCTTTCAAATGGATGGTAATAATTCTTTTTCAGAATTAATCAATTCAATAAATAATATTACCCCTGCAGCTTTAATTATTTGTGCAATCTCTATTCTAGTGTTAGTGTATTGGGATAAAACGCCCTTAAAAAAAATGAAGTTTTTCCCTTCATCACTTTTTGTGGTGATTTTTGGAGTATTGATTAATTCCTTATTAATACAATTCATTCCTTCGATGGCAATTGGTTCTTCGCATCTAGTAGCAATACCACAGATTTCTTTTACACAATTAGATTCATTTTTACATATTCCTCAAGTATCATCTTTAATGATGCCTTCAATTTGGACTGTGGCAATTACAATTGCGCTTGTTGCTTCATTAGAAACTCTCTTAAATATTGAAGCTGTTGATAAAATTGATCCTCAAAAAAGACATACACCACCAAATCAAGAACTTATAGCTCAAGGAATAGGTAATCTTTGTGCAGGAATATTCGGAGGAATTCCTATAACATCAGTAATAGTAAGAAGTTCAGTAAATATTCAATCTGGCAATACATCAAAAATGTCATCAATATTACATGGCTTTTTCATTATTCTTAGTGTTCTATTATTCAGGGATATTTTAAATGCAATTCCATTGTCATCTTTGGCAGCCATATTATTAGTTACAGGATATAAACTTGCTAAGGTATCGATATTTACTTCTATGTATAAAAAAGGGTGGCAAGAATTCACTCCTTTTATTGCAACTGTTCTAGCAATCGTGTTTACAGATTTACTTATTGGGGTTTTGATCGGTTTAGGAGTAGGAATTTTCTTTTTATTAAGAAATAACTTTAGAAATCCCTTTCAAAGAGAAGATTATCGTTTACATGTTGGTGAGATTATAAAAATTGTAATGCCAAATCAGGTCTCATTCTTGAACAAAGCCTCTATAAAAGAGACTTTATGGAATATACCAGATCATTCTAAAGTGATTTTAGATGCTACAAATACAAATTATATAGATGGAGACATTCTAGAAGTAATTGAAGACTTTAAAGAAATTGTTGCACCTCAAAAAAATATCCAATTAAATATTCTGGGGCAAAAGGATACATATATTCTCAAAGATCATATTGACTTTGTAAATGTATTAGATAAGGATACTCGTGAAAAATTAGATTATAAAAAAGTACTGAGTTTACTAATTGAAGGAAATGAAAGATTTTGTTCCGGTACAATCTCAGATAAAAATTTTCTAGAGCAAGCTCATGCGACTGCACATGAACAAAGTCCAATGTGCGCAATAGTAGGTTGTATCGATTCTAGGGCAACGCCTGAAATATTATTTGATGCTGGTATAGGAGAAATCCTTACTATTAGAATTGCTGGAAATATTATATCCAAAGAAGTTGTTGGAAGCTTAGAAATAGCTTGTTCTAAATTAGGTGCAAAATTAATTGTTATAAAAGCTCATTCTAATTGTGGAGCAGTTGCTTTATCTGTAAAAAATGTAAAAGAGCATAGTATCGGATCTATAACATCAGTTATTCAAGATGTTGCTTCTCAGGCTGGATTATATCCTTTAACTGAAACACTACCATAGAAAGTCAAATCGAACAAGTTTCAATTGAAAATGTAAAGCATTCTGTTCGAGAGGTATTACGTTTATCAGAGTATCTCAGAAAACAAGTTGAAGCACAAGAAATTGGAATTGTAAGCGCTTATCATAATGTAAAAACTGGCAAAGTTGAGTTTACATATGTAGTATAATCAAAGCAGATTATTTATAGAGAATAATCTCATCTGTATTTTCTCTTAATAATACTTTATACTGCTGAAGAGATGTTTTAGGAGGTCCAAAGATTGGATCTCCTTTTTCATTAAATGCTCCACCATGGCATTTACAGATGAAATTTCTTGTATTGGTATCCCAATTAACTGGACATCCCGCATGAGTACAAGAAGCATTAAATGCTTTTAACTCATCGCCTGATTGAATGATTATGGCTTTATCATTTCCAATCATATACTCTATTGCGTCAGAATTTGTAAACAACTCTTCTCTTTTCCCAATCACAATTTTATTTATTGCAGATTGTTTGCTT
>JALRHN010000243.1 GCA_023259575.1 Candidatus Kapaibacterium sp.
TATAAACAAAAATCATGGCTACAAATAAAAGATAAATCAGAAAGACTTATTGTTAGAAATAGTATTTGTAATATGTTGATTCAAGCATATAATAAAACAGGGAAATTTAATGAATCCAAAGAGATTATTGATTTTATAGAATTAGATAATAAAGTACGTACAATCAAATGATTAAAACAATAACACATGTGGGCAAAGTGTTTTTTGCTAAGATTCTCTATAGTTGTGTATTATTCCTTTTTTTAATTTCATGTGGAGAATCACCTGAGGAAAAAGCATATCGAGAAGACTCAATAAAAAAAATGCTTATCAAGCACAAAAGAGATTCTGTGATAAAAGATTCATTAAAAGCAATCAGAATTCAAGACTCTACATATCAACACTTATATGACTCTTTAAGAAATACAGTTAATTCCCCGTTAGAATCTTTAGATTCATCCGTAATATTAGATCCAGATCAGTTTCCAAAAACATCTGGTCGGGTTGTTAATATTATGATCATTGGCATCGATTCACGATTAGGTGAAAAAACGGCCAGAGCAGATGCAAATCATCTTGTACGATTTTTTCTTGATTCAGGTGCAATTGAAATCATTTCTGTTCCCAGAAGCACATATGCTGATGCTAAATTTACCGATCCAAATGGCCAATTAGTTGGTAATGTTCGCTTAACGTTGGGCCGTGAAAGATATCTTAAAGAAATAAAGCGCATCACCGAAGTCTCTCCTATTGATTATTATGTTGAGTTTGGGTTTTCTCAGGCAATTGGAATCATTGAGCTAATGGGTTATTCTAATAATGCTTCGAATGCATTAAGAGTGATTCGATCAAGGAAGGCTTTTGCCGCCGGAGATAAACAAAGATCATTCGATCAAGGACAATTCATTAAACAAGCAATTTTAAGGTCTTTCGACTTTACAAATACGCTAATTGGAGGGATAGGATTAAGAGCAGCATTAGCATTATCGACTACTAATTTATCTTATGAAGGTGCTCAATATCTTATTAATGAAGTAAGGAATAAAGGGTTTAATTCGACATCAAAAGGGAGAATATGGAATAGAATGATGCCAAATGTACATGCTAGGCTTAAGGTTTTTAACTTTGATTCAGCTAATGTGAAGATTATTGAAGAGAAAATAGATAAAAAAGTTCAAAATATTGTTGGCAAAAATAATAGCAAGACACCTCAAAAATATGTTGATAGTGTTCTTTTGGTTATTCACACTGCAGAAGCAGATACTGGAACTTCTCCCAAAAAGGTAATTGCCACTTTAGAAAGACCATTTCAGCAAAAATCTTGGATTCAAATCAAAGATAAAACTATTAGATATGAACTAAGAAATCGTTTATGCGGGATGCTCATTAAAGCATATACACAAATTGGTAGGACAAAAGATGCTCACGAGATTGTCTCGTTTATCGAATTAGAAAATAAACTTCGTAAAATGAAGCGAGAAATGTAATACTTCTTGATCCATGATGCTCATTCATCTAATTTCGCTTTAATTTTACATCCTATATTACATGGACTTTTCATTGGCAACTTGTGTAACAATAGACATATGGAGTGATATCATATGTCCTTTTTGCTATTTAGGCATTAAGAAATTAGAAAAAGCCGTACAAGATTTTCCACATGCTGTAAGTATCCAATGGCATAGTTTTCAGTTATATCCTGATCTAATCTATCAGTCAGATATTGATACATATGATATAGTTGCAAAAATGAAAGGTAAATCAAGAGATTGGTCCTTATCTATGCATCATCATGTTGTAGAAGCTGGAAAGTCTTGTGATATTGATTTTAGGTTTGATAAAGCTAAAGTGGCAAATTCTTTTGATGCACATCGTTTGATTCATTATGCTACACAGAATAATAAAGGCAATGAAATGGCACAATGTCTATTTCATGCATATTTTACTTTAGGTAAAAATATCAGCGATTGTGACACATTGATTAGTCTTGGAAAAAGTATTGGTTTAGATTCAAAACAGATAAAGAATTTCTTAAAAGGAAATGACTGTATAGATGAAGTAAATGCTGATATTCAAATTGCTCAACATCTTGGTATTCAAGGTGTCCCATTTTTTATCATTAATCAAAAATATGCTCTTTCTGGTGCCCAAGAACCTGATATATTTTTAGATGCTTTATATCAATCACTCAAATAAATATTTGCAATCATAGTGATTGTAAAATTGTACTGCTAAGAATTCTTTATCATTGATCTCCCTTCCCTCTTTTGTGACCATGCGATTAGTTCATGTTTCAAAATTTCTAAGCATAATCAAGCAATATAGTTTGTTAAGTCAATTAGACAGTGTGAGAGTATTTGGACATAGTTTGTGACCATTTTACCCATAAAAAGCTCCATAATTTATCAATTCTATACAGTAGACCGCTTTTGTT
>JALRHN010000244.1 GCA_023259575.1 Candidatus Kapaibacterium sp.
CTTGATTTTTATCAATATCTAATCCAATACTATATTGCGATATTCTAATAATATTAGTCGCAGGATTAGGATATATCACTTCATGAAGATGTTCGGCATTCATAATAGAAGATGGGATTTCTTTCAATTTTACTGAAAAACTCTTTGATTGTACTATGCCACAATCTGAAATAATATCACATCTATACATTCCATTAATGGTTGTGTCAATAGCTTGTATTACTAATACAGAATCATTGTATTTATTGAGTGCAGTTCCATTTTTATACCATTGGTATTGGACAGAAAATCCAGCTGCATTCGAAATATCCACAGTAAATGTTATACTTTTTCCATGTTCAATTATCGTGTCTGTAAATTGAGAGATAATGATTGGTAATTGAGAAGAGATATTCCTTTTTTGTCCGGCATTAGACATAATATCAAGCGCTTCTTGATTCCACTTATCATTAACAATAAACTCATTATTTCTTATGATACAATTTGTTCCATTAATGGCACTCACTTGAGTATCTGAATAATTGTTTTCTATGGTGTCTTTTAGACATTGATCCGACCACAAACTAAGCCAGCATTTTACATTCTTGATAACATTATGATGCCATCTCATATTGCTTGAGCCTAAATCTGGATATAATGCCCCAAAGCCATTTAATACATTGCTTATATAATTATATGAAATATCCGCACCAGGTAAAGATCCAATTGTATAGATGCCACCTCCATCCTTTAGCTTCGTCATAATTGAATCTATACGATTATTCTTTACTTGTATATTTCTTCCCGGAATTAATTGATTGTTCCATCCCCAGCCAACAGAAATTCCTGTATATGGTAATTGAATTAATGTATTTGAATTGATTATTGTATTCTCGCTAATTGGAGTAAATACACCAACGCTACTTTCATATTCAATACCAATATCTCTAATCAAATTATGTTCTACTGTATTATCTTTTACCATATCATTTTCTGATAAACTAAAAGACATAATACTTCCAATTGCAATAGCACTGCCGGAAATATCTTTAAATGTATTATTAAAAATTTTGTTATTCTTACATCCAAAATATAATTGTAATGCTGTACTGCCCAAATGTTCAAAAGTAGAATGTAAAAAGTTAACATTTCTACAATATTCTAAGATAATATTACCTGGATTTTGTACCCATGTTGTATTGTCAAATCGCACATCTGCCTGAACAACGGGATAACCAAATTGAGAATTTGGCTGTAACCACGTTGCATGTGAAAAAGTAATTCCATTAAATTCTGTATTCTGTAAGCCAGAACATCTCATTAATAATTCAAGCTTCGGAGCTATAATTTCTGATTGCTGAATATCTTCATTTGCTCTACATTTTACATAGATGATACCAGTTTTTTTATCAAGATACCATTCATCATCAGCATCAAGTAATTCATATGCATTTTCTATCCATACAGGTGGGGAGTCAAATTGTTTATGCACATTTGTCCAATAAGGCTGCGACATTATAATAGAATTACCATTAACAGAATCAATTAATCCTCGGTGATGTTTCCATTCATTTCTTGCAACAATTTCGATATTAGAAATATTAGACCAACTAGAAATATTGATTGGACTACTATATCCATTGCTCGTTTCTTTCCAACCTTCTGCATCTATAGATCTAGCCCTTATTGCCCTTCGTCCATTAATATATAATTGTCTTGTATCAAATGATGAATCTATAAAAGCCTTATAAATATTCTTAGAAGCATCGTGCAAAACCCAATTTTTAATGCGTTTTCCACCACTAATAATTGGTTTCTGACAATCAAAGGCTTGATAGCGAATTGTGTGTCCATTAAATCCTGAATCATCATAATCAAATATCAATGTAGAATCAATAGTATACATACCATTCATTATAAAAACAACAATATCTTTATCTATTGATTTATTAATCTTACGAATTTCTTTCTTTGCTTTATTAATGGTTAAAAAAGGAGCATCTTTTGTCCCAGAATTAGCATCATTCCCTGCAGAAGACACATAAAAACTTTTGTGATCTTCAGATTGAACTGTTATCACAGAAATAGAAGTTTTAGCTGATTCTAAATCAGCATGATTTACAGTAGAAATAGCAACAGTATTAGTATTCTTTAGATTAGCATTATAGATCGTATAATTCATAGCAGGTTGTTCTGTCGGAATAGGCTTATCTGAATTAGTATCAAAATATTGATAATACGATTGCTCGGGATATGTAGCTACTTTTATATCATTCAGATATATATTAAAATGTTTAATTCCAGATTCACGATCCGCATGTGCTTTCCAATTAAGAGTAATTGTAGAAAGACCATTAGTTTGCGCCTGAACTTTGATTGGAGCAGATGGTG
>JALRHN010000245.1:0-1398 GCA_023259575.1 Candidatus Kapaibacterium sp.
TCTCCATTTTGGATTAATATATATGAAGGATTTTATCCATCTAACGGAAAAGAGAGTAAGTATATTTCAAAAGAGAATCAGACAACTATTGATTCATTAAGGAACATGTACAATGATGTAAAAATGGAACAATATTATAAACCTATAGTAATGAAAACTATTGGGGATTATCCTGCAGATTATGTTATGCTAAGTATAGACCGTTTTAAGCAATTTTGGACAATTCCTCATAGATATGATAATAATATATTTTCTTTTTCAATTATCATAAGTAGAATTATCCCTCAATTCCTATTAACAATTGGTGTTTTATTAAGCACATTAGTCTTAATTAAATACAAAGAAAGACACAATGTATCTACCATATATGTTCATACATTTTTGCTTGTTTCTATTCTCTATGTATCGATTATCTATAGTCTTACTCAAAGTTCTAATATAAGATTCAAACTAGATATTGAATGGATAGAATTGCTACTTTTATACCCTCTGTTTGAATATTTATCAGTAGATATTTTAAAGAAAAAAAATCCTCGTTTAAATTGATCGATTTGTTTTGTCACATTATATAAAACCACTATGTTTGCCAAGTGTTTTTACTAATTTTTCACCTAAATTTATGCTAGATTTATATCTTCCTTTAATAATAATGGTAGCAGTAGGTTTTGTATTTGGACTATCAAATATTGCTATTGCTGAATTTGTAGGCCCACGCAAGAACAAATCAAAAGAGAAATTAAGTGTATACGAATGCGGGATGGAACCCATTACAACTGCTAGGGAACGTTTTTCTGTCAAGTTCTACTTAGTTGCTATGTTATTCATTCTCTTTGATATAGAAATTGTATTTATGTATCCTTGGGCAATTCAATTTAAGACACTTGGTATGATTGGATTACTTGCGATGGCTTTATTTATGGTATTGCTTTTTGCAGGATATATTTATGTTTTGAAAAAAGGAGCATTAGAATGGCAATAGATCAATTATCTAAAGATGGGTTTTTAACCACAACAGTCGATGCGGCTGTTTCATGGGCTCAAAGAAATTCTATGTGGCCTATGCCAATGGGTATATCATGTTGTGCTATAGAAATGATGGCTTTTGCAGGACCACGTTTTGATTGTGCACGTTTTGGTTCAGAAAAATTTGGATTTACTCCTCGTCAATCAGACTTATTAATTGTTGCTGGAACAGTAACGTATAAAATGAGCTGGGTTGTTCGTAAGATATGGGATCAAATGCCCGAGCCTAAATGGTGCATTTCAATGGGTGTTTGTGCTTCTACTGGTGGTATGTTTAGAAGTTATTCTGTAGTTCAAGGAATAGACCAATTTATTCCTGTTGATGCCTATGTTTCTGGTTGCCCACCTCGTCCTGAAGCACTTTTAAAAGCTCTA
>JALRHN010000245.1:1407-2367 GCA_023259575.1 Candidatus Kapaibacterium sp.
GGAATAGACCAATTTATTCCTGTTGATGCCTATGTTTCTGGTTGCCCACCTCGTCCTGAAGCACTTTTAAAAGCTCTAATGGTAGTTCAAGAAAAAGTAGAAAGAACAAAACCAGTTCTTATAGATACTCGTGAAGCAATTACTGAAGAAACTGTTCTTGCTGCTTAATGTAAGTGTTATACCTGAGTTTTTTACTTTTGAAGGTTTGCAATACTTTATGAAACATTTACTTGTGCTATTTGGAATACTTGGACTTTCTTTTTTATATATTTCTTGCGATTCAACATCGATTTCATTGGAAGATCCATCTAAATATCCTAATCTTAAGATTACTGACATCACTGTTGGTAATGGTGCATTACCTTCATTTGGTAATACTGTTGTAGTACACTATACAGGTACATTTACAAATGGTGTTAAGTTTGATAGTTCAAAAGATCGTGGTGTTCCCTTTTCATTCCAGATTGGTGTTGGTGAAGTTATCAAAGGCTGGGATTTGGGAGTTTCAACGATGCGTGTTGGCGGAAAAAGAAAACTTATCATTCCACCTGAATTAGGCTATGGAAACAAATCACAAGGGCCAATTCCTGCAAATTCAACATTAGTGTTCGAGGTAGAATTGCTTGGCATTCAATAATATGAATTCTTCTCAACCTATAATCTGGTTAAAACATTCAAAGCATATTATACTTATGGTATTATATGCTTTATTTTTTTTCTGCTATATTATTATTCCACCAATTAGAAATCCTTATTCGATTAATCTCTTTTTGATTGTATCTTCCCTTCATGCTTTGATGGGGTTTTTATTGTGGTATCGTTTTCGAGACACAATCAAACTATGGCAAACATTATTGATCTACTTTTCCAGTAGAGCTCTTTTGTTTTTTATGTATCCTTGGCTTTCTGATGATGTTTTTGCATATCTTTTTTATGGGAATGCAACTGCCCATGGTTTTA
>JALRHN010000246.1 GCA_023259575.1 Candidatus Kapaibacterium sp.
TATTATTGTGCTCCTCATCAATACTTAATGCTTTTCTATAATATTCTAATGCCTTTTGAAGATCTGATAATGAACTATATACAACTCCAATATTTCCATAATACTTCGATAAATTTTTTCTATTTCCAAGTTCTTCATCAATTTGCAAAGCTTTATTATAAGACTCTAAAGCTTTGGGAAAATTAGAAACATTGCTATGAATCACCCCAATATTTCCATGTATATCTGCTATTCTATAAGGATTTCCTAGTTCTATTTGAAGTTTTAAAGCTTGCTCATAGTACGATAGTGCTTTAGGGTAATTTGACATTGTAACATAAGAAATTCCAATATTTACCATGCAATTAGCCATAATCGGCTTATTTTTAAGTTTCTTCGCTATGTTAAGCCCCGCTTTGTAATATGTCAAAGCCTTTTTAATATCACTTAGTGCATTATAAACAACACCTAAATTTATATTATATTTTGCAATACTTAAATGATCATCATTCTCTTTAGAATAACTTAATGCTTCTAAAAAATAAATTATAGATTCATGATAATATTTTTTTTGTAATAAAATTGCTCCTTCATTTCCATGAATCATAGACTTGCATTTAGATGATAGAGTTTCATGTTTATCTATACATGACATTGCAATATTTGAATACTTTTCTGCTTCACGCAAATCCGACATTCTCCAATATGCCTGAGATAAAAACACATATAGTTGAGCCATTATTTCAATATTAGATATTATTTCTGTTTGCAGAATTTTCAAACAATATCTTTTTGCTTCTTCAAATTGGCCAAATTGAAGTAATGACTCTACATTTCTCAAACACTCTTCTTCTACAACTAACATATAGTGATTAATTTACATTGATATAGAAATAATACCTGTTGATGAATTATATGTAGTAATGAATTCTTGCAAACTACTTGTACTTTCACCACCAATATTCTGAGCAAAATTTCCTTCTGATGTACCAAATTGAGCACCATGTCTAGAGCAAATTGCTTTGCCACCAGATGGAGAAGCTACCGATCCTCCTTCATGTGGACAATACGAAGACATTGTCCTAAATTTATCTTGTGCTGTTCTTATTACAATTACTGGTAAACCATTATTATTATTTCCAAACGTTCTACGGATTGAACCACCTATGCTTTGTAAGTTGGGCTCATTTGCTAGTGTTACAGTGACTGTTTCACCTGTTAATGTTGAAGTTGGAGAGTCTGAACACCCTTGACAAAGTGCCACAATTGCTGCACCTGAAACTACTGGCAAAATCCCAATAGTTTTCATAAAATTTCTTCGATTTTGAATTGAAGATTCTTTCGTTTTCATAACATTTCCTATATATTATATATCTATAAACATATTCATTACAGTGATTTAATTAATGTATGCATAAACTTTTTCATTCCATATCTGTTGTGAATAACAAGACAATATACTCCTGAATTGATATCTACAGTTGATAATTCTACAGTATTTCCATTTATATTCGTTGATAATACCCTTTCTCCTGTTATACTATACAAGATAATATTTCCACCGATATATTCTGAATCATGAATCTTAATAGTACAATTTCCATTTGTGGGATTGGGATATATATCAAATGATATGTGATCTTTTGTTTCAGTTATAGATAATGGAACATCACATGGAGCACCAGCAATGATTGCTTCATTTGGCTTTTCATTATATTGATATTCTAATAATCTACATCCATTTTTTGATGATACTGAAACTTTCATCCATCCATAATAGAAATTATTTCCTGCCTGTGTTCTAAATCCAATATATCCTTGTTTATCATCTAAATCTGTATAAGATGAAGAGTATAAAACCCCTTGATTTCCACCAGCTCTCCACATACTTGAAGATCCAATTTCTGTTCCAGGTTCTATAAAAACTATATTATCATTTGATTGATTTTGAGTAATAATTGCTCTGCCATAATTCTCTAAATAATATACTGAGTCTTTGCGTAGCAAGCCATAAAATCTATTGATTGGCCCAGATAATTCAAATGAATTCCAAGATGTATCTTTATTTGCTACTGCATAAACTTGTTCACAGGTTTTTTTCCATGGATCTAAAAATATTAGTGAAAATGTTTTTTCTATATTTTTAATTGATTCTGCATCTCCACTTGTAAAAGCTGGGTCTTTAAGGATAAAAGATAATTGAACAGAATTATTTTGATTATGGTTTTCTGCTTTACCTTTAAAAGAGCATGTTATTATTTGTCCAGATTCATCCACTTCTAATTGCTCAGTTAAACCTTGCGGAACTCCTTGTAAAATATAATGTATAC
>JALRHN010000247.1 GCA_023259575.1 Candidatus Kapaibacterium sp.
TTTCTTCTACACCCATACGGGTTTGAGGATAACGAGAAGAGAATCTATCGCCCCAATTGGCTTGTTTAACGTTTTCACCTAAAGCAAATTTAATTGTACCAGGAAAATTCATCTTTAAATTATCAGCGTCTTCTCCCCAACGTAATTTTATCAATTGAAGTTGTCCACCAATTGGATTTGCAGAACCATGTAATAGATGGCTTGCAGTAACACCGCCGGCTAATTGACGATAAATATTGATATCATCGGGTTGTAAAACATCACCGATTCGAACTTCCGCTGTAATTGCATGAGTTCCTTCATTCACACCTGATTCTATAGCAATATGAGAATGTTCATCAATGATGCCAGGAGAAATATGTTTATCTGTAGCATCAATAATTGTATCTGCTTTTTGTGGTAAATCTTTACCTATGTTAACAATTTTTCCTTCGCTTATCAGGATATCGCTATTTTTTAAAATTCCATCTTTTGCAGCAGTCCAAATGGTAGCATTTCTAAATAATACTGTTTTTTGTTGGGGTTTTACTAAAAAGCCAAATGGTTCATCTGGACTCATAATTGGAAAAGACGGCTTTAATAGTTCTTTGTCTTTTTCTTCTGATTTTTTATCTAAAACAGCACTATCTCTTACTGCTGTCCAACCAATTTCTCTACCTGTAGGTAATAATGCAGTTCCACGAGCATTTAATGAATCCATAATGCCGCTAAAACGTATAAGGCCTGGGATATGGAGTGAGTCGCCATTAAAACTAAACTGAACATTTTTACCAGAATTAGAGAATTTGACAGATATCTTTAAAGAATCTTTGGTAGCAGAGCAATCTGGTGATTCAGCTTTTCCATTAATTGTGCATTTTATTACAGGCATAGATTCGGCAATAAGCCTCCAATAACCACGAATATCATTGTCAATAAATGGATTAATAATATCTTCTTCGCCGGCTGTATATACAGAGCGAATTGTCCCTTTTTCAAAAATATTGTCATCAGCTATAATAAGATTAGCCATTTTTCCTGGACTTATTGTGCCTGCAATGTCTTGAATTCCCCAAAGTTTTGCTGGGATAGTTGTTAAAGCAGCTAAAGCAGATTCGATTTTCAATCCATATGTAATAGCTTTGCGAATATTCTTTAAAAATGATGATTTATCTTTTAATCCATGAGCAGTTAAACAAAATGGTATAGATACTGAATCCAATAATGCGGGATTTGCTGGTGCAGCATCCCATGCTTTTAAATCAGATAAAGAAACAGCAGCTGCATTTTGCAAAGTGCTAACATCTGGAACTGCAGGGAAATTTATTGGTAAAATGATGGTTGGTTTTACATTTTGAATTGAACTGAGTCTACGATATTCTTTGCCGCTTCCATAATAGATACATTGCAATCCAAATTCATTTGCAATCTTTGATGCTCTTATCATTCCGTGCTCATTACCAGCTTCAAATACAATTGGTGTTTTTTTGTTAAGAACATTAGCCAAAGATTCTAATGAAAGGTTGATTTCGATGCCTTGTTTCTTTGTTTGACCATACCATTGAGCATCGTAAAAGGCTTGTCTTATTAATGCAATACTACCCATCAAAGAGCTAGGATATGCATTTCTAGAATTACCTTTTCTAAATGATAGCCATTGGCTAATATCAGATTTTACGATAATATCAGATGCGGCTCCACTTTTAGCAAGTACTATCGCAGAGCTACCACGCATTATGCCATCCATGGAATTTACATGTGCCATTGTAAATCCATTTTTATGCATTTCTGTTGCTGTTTTATCATCTATCCCAACAAAAGAAGCTGCCCTGAATTCTGGTTTTATAGCTTCATTCCAATAAAAAGCTCCATGATTTAATGATCCTGGCTTTTCTAATTCATCTTCGTCTTCATTATTTCTTTTTGATGGAGCTGCATTCATTCCTGCATTAGAATACGATTCTATAAATCCAGGGTATACCCATGCGCCCTTCATATTCTTGATTGTTGCTCCACTAGGAATTGGAATTCCGATTCCAACAGACTCGATTTTTCTATTGCGAATAATAATTGTTGCATTCTGGAGAATCTTTCCGGGTTCTGTAATAACAGTACATTGATGTAAAGCTATATACTGCATATCCTTATTTCTTAAACCATCAATTTTGCGGCTTTGTTCAAATGGTTGAGCAAATAAAAGACTAGAACTATAAGCAAAAAAGATTGCTGATATTAGTAAAAATCTTTTGCCTGATGCAATAAAAGGTACTATCATTAT
>JALRHN010000248.1 GCA_023259575.1 Candidatus Kapaibacterium sp.
ATGAACCTGAATTAGAGACATCTGCGCCTGTATTATTTACATTGAATTCTGAAAAAATTCGTGAAGTAAAACCAATTCCACAACCAAGCTTTATTCGTAGATCAGATCCAAACTCTATTAGACAATCTCAAGGTGGTTCTATTAGAATTAATTCAGTTTCTGATTTGCCTTCAGCCGCAAAAGCTTCAGGACAACCAATAGTTATTCGTGATCCTAAATCTTCAGTTGTAGAGAAGCCAGCTTTTCTTAGAAAAATTATGGATTAAATCCTTTATAAAAATGAGTATTAAAAGAAAGCCCCGTGAATTATGCATTCACGGGGCTTTCTTTTAGATTTTATAGATTCATTTTAATCTACTACAATAAAAGTTTTAAAGGTATTATCTGACAATTTTATTACATAAGACCCTGGCACCAATTGTTGAGTTTGTATTGTTACAATACCATCAGATGAATGTGTGCAAGGAACGATAATACTATTACCATGAATTGAGAATATTTCTATAACATCTTGTGTATATCCAGAGTAATACATTGATATCGGCATTGAACTATTAATAGGGTTTGGCCAAATATCTTTTTCAAGATCTTCATTATGAGGATGAGTAATAGACAAAGGAATTCCAGTATAAAATATACCAGAAGATTTTGTTCCAATCCACAATCTATCATTTACTTCATCAATTGCAGTAATAGAGGTTAGATTAGGAATTTCACTATCAAGATCTATTGATTGATAGCTATTTGTTCCATAATGATAACGAATTAATGTGTCTTTATGAGAATACAGAATTGTAGAATTATTGGTAGGTTTAGCAACAATATTCTCAGTATTATCAAGTAATCTTATTATTGAATCATTAGATGTATTAATTATCATTAATCCACCTCGATTTACAACTGAATCAGAATTATCTGGTACTATTTCATTATAAGTATGTAATAGATTACCATTGGTTAAAACTTTTATTTTGCTTCGATACAAATTTGATCCATAGCATGTAGTAGTATTAAACTGAGCAGAATATGGAATTTTGATCTGTTTAACTGGCAATTTTTTTACTGGATCAAAAACGATGATACCAGTTGATGAATTATTAAAGAGAACATATACTTTAGATGCATCCTCATTAAAATCTATATCTTGAGCAGTGACTTTATTCAGGCCAAATTCAGAAAGAAATATTTGTTCGGCTACTCCATTTTTAAAGCAGTATACTTCAGTTTGAGCAGCCTCTTTATCACCATCAACTTTGCTTGTTGCCCAGATATCCCCTGTTTTAGGATTTGTTGTCAAAGAAGTAAAAGCACGGATACTGTCTAATGTTCCCCCAGCTTTTAGCTCAATCCAAGAATTATTGATATCATAAATTAAAATTCCCATTCCTTGAATACCAGTAGCAACTAAAATCCTTCCTTTATAATCATATTCTATATCGCAAAATGGATGAATTGCAGTTAACATCGACGGCGTAATATTTTTCCATTTCCCATTATAAAAATTAAAAGCAGGAATAGCTGAATCACTAATACTGATAACAAAAACACTAGAATTACTAATACATTGATTAACTATAGAATTATGTGCTATTGAGGGCTTTTCAAGAGAATTCCATACTCTTTGAGCATAGATAGAATTCATTGAAAGAAGAAAAACTATAAGTAGTACAGTAATGTATATGTTTCTCATAAAAATAGGAGTAAAATCAACAAATCTTTATTTGATTCTTATTAACAATAAATATACCAACATTAATAAAATCAATATGTTACATGATATATTATAAACCACATCTTTGGAAAAGGAAATCAACACTTTGATGTAATACTGTACCTTTTTCAAAAATTGCACGAATATCTGGTTCAGGTATAATTGCAAGGAATTCAGAATCTAATAAGAGATTTTTTAGTAGAGAACTTTTTTCAGACCATGTTTTCATAGCGGAAGTTTGAACAAGGGCATAACCTTCTTCTCTGGTACAACCTCTTCGAATTAATTCCAGCAAGATAGTTTGAGAAAAAACCAATCCATATGTTTTATCTATATTACTTTTCATAGCATCTGGATAGACAATAAGATTATCCATAAGAGAGATCGATAATGTTAACATATAGTCTAAAGTTATAGTAGAATCTGGACATATTACCCTTTCTACACTGCTATGAGAAATATCTCTTTCGTGCCATAATGCATTGTTTTCCATTGCAGCCATAGCATTGCCACGTAAAAGTCGTGCTAAACCACATA
>JALRHN010000249.1 GCA_023259575.1 Candidatus Kapaibacterium sp.
GTGTCAGGGGAAGGTACATCTATTGGAGAAGATTCGATTTGCTGATTTCCTGTACTATCCAATGCAGGAATATTTTGTTTTTTTTGTGATTTTTTTGACGCTTTTTGTTTACCAGGCTTTCCTGAAGAAACTTCAGTAACTGGAACAATAATATTGCCTACTGGATTAGCAACAATATCTTGCTCAACATTTCTTTTTAACTTATTGTTTTTCTTAAGTCTATCGGTAGAATCTTTGGGTTTTACTGTTTTAATTTTTTTTGCATCACTCTCAACAGAATCAATCTGTTGAGGAGGAGTATCTATTTTTTTTGATACTCTTTTCGCTTTTTGGGGCTCAGGATTGAGTTGAGAAGTTTTTTTTTCTTTTACCGTTAAAGACGAAGTTTCCTTCTTTTTCAAAGGGTTTTTATTAGCCTTGATAGGCATAATTGGGTCTGCCTCTACGGGTATAGAAGCACCCACTTTGGGTGTAGATTTTTTAGCCATGCGAACACATTTGTTTATGGATACACGCGGGAATGCCTTTAGGCAACTTCACCTGCATCCTGATATTGATATAAAAATTCTATATAAAGCTCGAGGCGGTCTTCTACCTCGGCAAAAGATTCATACAATTGAACATCTTGCTTAACTGCAGATGCACAATGCAATCCTTTAAGATAACCAGCATAAAACTTTCTAAACTCTAACACAGCTTTTCTTTCTGATTTACGAAGAAGTTGCAGTTTTAGATGTTCAATACACGTTCTAACTTTTTCTTCAAATGTTGGCGGAGCACATTCATTTCCATGTTCAAGAAGATATTTGGCTTCCCTAAAAATAAAGGGATTACCAACAGCAGCTCTTCCAATCATTACAGCATCACAACCTGTCTCTTTAAATGCACGCAAAGCATCTTGTGCATGTATAATATCACCATTAAGTATTACGGGTATAGAAACTGCTTGCTTAACCTTTGGAATCCAATGCCAATCAGCATCTCCAGAATGCCCCATATCTCTAGTTCTACAATGAACAGTGATAGCAGATGCACCAGCATCTTGCAAACGCTTTGCTACATCCTCTATTACAATTGATTGTTTATCCCAACCTAATCTAGTTTTTACAGTTATGGGAAGTCCAACTGTATCAACTAAAGCTTTTGTCATAGCTGCCATAGCTGGCGGATCTTTTAACAGAGCAGCGCCTGCATTTCTGGCAACAACATTTCTCACCCAACATCCGCAATTGATATCAATAAAGTCTGGAGAAGATGATTCAGCCATTTTAGCTGCAGCTTTCATTGTTTCTAGTTCGCCACCAAAAATTTGAATAGCAACAGGATGTTCTTCAGGAGAAAGCTCCAGCTTTTCTAAAGATCTCCTTGCATCACGGATAAGTCCATCAGATGATATAAATTCAGTGTAGACAATATCTGCACCCATTCTTTTACAAATCACCCTAAAGGGCATATCTGTAACATCTTCCATAGGGGCGAGAAGAATTCCATTTTTTACCGAAACTTTTCCAATTGTTAATTGGGCATCGTGAATAGTAGGTTTAGGTTCAGTCATAATCATTCATGCAAATTAGCAAGAATTTGGCTTGGAACATATCAACAAAGAATAAATATCAAGTTATTGTTTAAGGTCTTCTTTGATATTTACAACATGAATGCAATGAATTATAACTTTCTTCAGTAGCTTTCACATTATCTGTATCATAGCCTGAAGCAGCTATTTTATCTTCAATTTTTTGAAGTGAAATAATAGACTGATCGAAAGTTATTGATAATTTTTTTGTTGATATATTCCAGCTTGCTTTTTGAATACCGTCTAAGCTTTTCACAGCTGATTCAATTGTCTTTTTACAGGATTTGCAATTCCCTTGTACAGAAATCACAGTATCTTTTATTTGATTTGCAAGAAGAGAATCTGATGCATAGAACGTAAGTAATGCACAGCAAAAAACAATTATTTTTTTCATGATGATAGACTTTATGAAAGTGATAAATATAATGTAGTGTCGATTGAAAGCATATTAGATTGCATATTTACAAAATATCCAGCTGATTTGTTATAAATATAAGAGTATTTACATGTGCAGATTAACTTAAAATTGTATTTTTGTTGTTTATCTTTATAGCTTAAGGCTTCATTCTAAATAAAATATGTTCCACATTAGCATTTCAGCATGAACACTCAATTATTAAGACGTGCATTTGGCTTTTTGTCTTTTGCAGTAGCACTTG
>JALRHN010000024.1 GCA_023259575.1 Candidatus Kapaibacterium sp.
GGCATCTATTCAATATCAAACATCATTTACTATAAAAAAAGACTCATCAATTGCTATAGCATGGTCATTCCCAGTTCCAAAAGCACATTCTTTAAGAATAAGAACAATAGCAAAATCACTTGATTTTTCTGATGGTGAACAAATCATCATTCCTGTATTATCCCCAAGAATTACTGTTACTGATGCATATCCATTATGGCTTAATCCTAAAAGTGGAAGATCGAGTCAATCCATCACAATACCTACTTTCAATAAAAATAATACAGTTGAATCTGAAGAGATCAACATAAAAACAAGCACAATGCCACAATGGTATGCTGCAGAGAGTTTACCAAACATATTATCCAATAAGAACAATTCTATTCTTGAAGACGTATATCAATGGTTTGCTGCAAAACTTGCTCAAGGTTATATTTTGAATAATGCTACTATCAAAAAAGAAATTGAGAATGGAACATTAAAAGGACGTTTAAGCCAAGCCAGAGAATTAAGGAAAAAGAACAATGTATCTGACAATGAACATCCTTGGGAACAAGAAATTCAGCAAGAAATTTCCAGAGATAATAATCTAGAAATCTATACAAAACCAAATGAAATAGCCTCAATAGAAGAATATGCTTTCAAAGAAATACTAAGAAAACAAAGTCCAACAGGAGGATATTCTTGGTTTGAATTAATGCCAGAAAATAGGCATATCACACATGAAGTGTTTATTGCGCTAGGAAGAATTAGGCAATTGGGTCTTTTGGGAACAATGCAACCAGAGATAAAACAATTGCTTATCAAAGGAATTTCATATATGGATTCACAATATGAAAAAGATTTTGACAATTATAAACGCTTCATGAATCCAAAGGATACATTTCGATTATCTATTGTCGACATAGAATATGCATATGCAAGATCATACTTTAAGGATATAGTATCAATGCCAAAAGGAGGCCCATGGGATACTTTATCATTATTTGAATGGAAAGACAGATTACAATTTGGAATCAAAGCCGAAGCAATGATTGCACTTACATTATTCCGAATGGGAGAAAAAAACAAGGCAATCAGCATATTACAAGCATTAAAAGAACGAGCAATCACCAATCAAGACGGCATTCATTGGGCTGTTAAAGGAAATAGATGGTTTGAAGCATCCATCGAAACACATGTGCTAATACAAGAAGCATATAAAGAAATCTTAAAACAATCAGAAATAATCGATGGGATTTCTACCTATTTATTAAGACAGAAGCAAACAAGAAATTGGAAAACTACCATATCATCAGCACAAGCATGTTATAGTATTCTTCAACAAGGAGAGCAATGCCTAATAGATAATTCCAATGATATTCATATTTATGTAGATGATTCAGAAATCAAAGGTGAAGCTATATCATTTCCGGGAGATATAGAATATAATGTTCCACAAAAAGCTATCAAAAAAGCAGATCCAATCGTACAGATTTCTAGTAATGGAATATGTCCATTATGGGGAGGAATATACAGAACATATCAATCTTCATTAGAAGATATTCAACAACAAGACTCTATGTCATTAAGAATTACAACTGAGTTTTTAAGACAAACCGATGATGGGGCCTTTACACAGTTAAAAAGATTACAGAACCAGGATTCTATACATATTGGCGACAGAATTACTGTAAAAATCACTATTCACAATGAACGCTTTTTGGATTATGTCCATA
Organism: Candidatus Kapaibacterium sp.; assembly: GCA_023259575.1. Taxonomy (GTDB): domain Bacteria; phylum Bacteroidota; class Ignavibacteria; order Kapaibacteriales; family UBA961; genus UBA961. Next base: position 1,698 of record JALRHN010000024.1, read on the forward strand.
TTAAAGATATGCGCTCTGCTGGATTTGAGTTAATTGATCAATTAGCTGGATATTCATATAAAAATGGAATATCTTATTATCAAATCCCAAGGGATGCTTCAATGAATTTCTTTTTGGAATATCTACAAAAAGGCAATACAAGTATAGAATATACATTAAGAGCCGCCCGTGAAGGAATTTTCAATAATGGCATAACAACAGTAGAATCCTATTATGCACCTGAATATAAAGGGCATAGCTCTGGAAAGAAAGTTAGGATATACCCAATTAAGTAAAAGAACATCTTCGGATAGGTCAAAAAAAATCGGCATTTTTGCACTATGCAGAACAAAGAAAAGCCTATAGAAGCGTCTTTGCCTCAAAAAAAAGACAGTATTTTCAGTTCAATTCTTCAAAAGATTGGAAGGATTATCTCTGTACTTTTCTTACTCATAACTGTATCAGGATTGGGTTTATATTTCTATGTTCAAACTGATTCATTCAGGAATTGGCTAAAACCTATTTTGATTGATGGAATAAATTCCTCTATAGATGGAAAAGTAGATTTTGAAGACATACGAATAGATATATTCAAAGGGCTTGTTTTTCATAATGCCATCATTATATCTGCTGGCGATACAGTGTTAAAAACTAATGATATAGCAGTTTTTTATGATCTTGATGCATTATTCAGCAAATCTATATCATTAACTTCTATCACTTTAGATTCTCCTACTTTTAAGATTATTCGACACTCCGACAGCACCTGGAATATAGATCATTTCCTTAAACCTCAAATTCAAGACCCTAATAAACCTCCATTTGACTGGCATATTTATTTAGGATTATTAGAATTATGTAATGGTTCTATTCTTATCAAAGATTCTTTAAGCGAGCCATCTAATGGTACTGTTTTTAATGCCCAAGATGCGCTTTATAAGCAAGTAAATGTATTATTGAGTGGTCAGTATTTTCCTGGAATTCATAAAATAGAAGCACATATTAGGGATATATCTTTTCAGGAAATCAATAGTAAATGTATTGTCAATCACTTAAGTATGAAAGCAAAAACAGACTTTTCTGGTTGCACAATTACAGACCTTACACTACAAACCCCAATTTCAACAATTAGTGCAGATGCGCATATTCAAGATATAGATCTTCTCTCTTCAATATCTTCAGAGCAGATATTTAAAGCACCAATCACCTTGTCATTAAAAGCCAAACCTTTTAATCCAGATGATTTAAGAAAATTCTTACCTCATATAGGTTTTTATGGCTCTTATGATGTCAATCTAGAAGCTAAAGGTAATCTTCATGAAATACAAGTTGAGAAGCTTTTAGTTAAGAATGAACATTCTTCACTAAATATTAAAGGAATGGTTACCAATATAGATAAACCAGAAAAACTACGATTTGAAGCACAAGGAATAGGTAATTCTTCGATAGTTTATGAAGAATTAAAAAGGAATACACCTGTTTTACAATTACCTGTGTTAGACTTTTTGGGGACAGTTCAATTTAGCCGTTTTTCTATAATAGGTATGCCATCAGATTCAATTTCTATGAATCTAAAAGCAAATACTGCTTCTGGTTCAGTAGATGGATTATTGAGTTTATATTTTCATTCAGATACATTAGCCTATGATGGAGATATTCAATTCTCGGAATTTAATCTTGGCAAAGTAATTCACAATCCAAATGTAGAAAGCGCCTTAAATATGCATGTACACATGAAAGGTAAAGGCACCGATCTTCCCACCTTGAAATCCTCGATTACTGTGCAAGCAGGAGCATCTAAAATTGGAGATTATGCTTTTCAGGGACTTCTTCTTTCAGGCAATGCAGATTATGGACTATTAAATATAGATACAGCAAATGTTATTTTAAGAGATCATTCTCCTGAAGCAAGTGAATTTGATGAGCTTCAGTATTCATCTTTTAGTTGTAATGGCTTTATTGATTTAAGACAAATCAATCCTTCATTTTCTTTAGAAACCAATCTTCAAAATGTAGAATTAGCGTCTTTATTTAATACAAAAAATCTTCCAACAATCTTTGATGGATCTATGACACTTGTTGGAAGAGGGATGCATATTGACAGCATTGAAGGTAGCGCCCATATTCATGCAAGACAAATCATCTTTGAGGATAGAACAATTAATCCACAAATGATCAATGTGGATATTCATAGATATGCTAATGATAAACGATTAACAACTATTGAATCTAGGCTATATAATATTAGAGCAGAAGGTATCTATAGATTCGAGCCTTTGATTGCTTCTATTAATCATACTATAAGTAGTGTAATCATAGAAGGTGAAAAAAAATATAATGGGATAAAGGGTGAAAAAACAGCAATTAAGACATTAATGCCTGAAATGGACACCAATGAATTAGATGTTAAACTCTCAGTTAAAGCAAAAGATTTTTCTCCGATAAACTTATTTCTACAAGGAATTCAAATTTCTGGAGAAGGTGAATTACAAGCTTCCATAAAGTCTTCACCACAAAAAACCGACTTTAATATTGATACATTATTTGTTAAAAATGGCCATATTTTTGGTCCAGATAATAATGCTCAAAGCTCCCCTTTCCTATTATATGGCACCATAACAACCACACCTGATACTAGTGGTAGGCGAATTATAAGTTCTATGAAGATACATTCAGAATGTTCAGATGATTTATTTATCAATAATGTTCGAATACATCAACCTGAGCTATCTTTTACATTAAAAGGAACCGAACTTCAGAGTAGTATATCTGCCGATATGGGAGAATTATTTTCTGGAGTATTTGAATCAAAAGCAGAATTAACTGATACATCGTTTGCCTTTGAATCAAATACCTGCTTATTTACATATGGTCCTTTTACATGGCATTCTGTTAATAATATTTCTGGAAGATTAAGTGCATCTGGATTAGAGATTTTTTCTTTAGTCATGCAAAGAGATAGTGCAATTACACGTTTAAAACAAAGAGAGCTTTTAGGATCAGCAGAAACTATTTCTGTAAAAGGGCTTGTATCTAGCACTGCTTTTTCTGGGTTTTCTGTGGATATCAGTGGCATGCCATTAAAAGATATTCAGCAATTACCTATTATACCTTTAGACTTAAAAGATGTATTAAGAACGCTTAAAGGGACCCTTACACATGGCATTATTACTGCTGATGGTTCATTTACGAATCCAACATATCAATCAAATGGTATCATACAAAATATTATATACAATGATGTGATAGTTGGAAATCAAACATTTGATTTACATCATAAAGACTCAATCATCTCCGGATCGGTAATAATCATAAATCCTAAATATCCGAATCAAAAAGCATTAGATATTGGAATAGAACAAATACCATATAATCTGGCTGTTTCAAATGTTGGTAAACCATTAAGAGAAGATGAAGAATTTGTTGTAACAGCAAGAGCTAAATCCTTATCTATAGCTACGATAGCCCCTTTTATTCCTGGAATAAGCAAATTGCAAGGTAATGTAGATGCCGAAATTTCTTTAGGAGGATTTGCGCCTAATAAAATCAACTATGGCGGGCAAGCCTATTTTAAAGATGTCAATTTTATACTTGATGCTACAAATATCAAATACTTTGCGGGAGGAAGATTATTACTTAAAAATGCAACTGCAACGTTAGATTCTATCATAGTAAAAAATGACAAATTAGATTTACCAACCAGTGAAGCAATTATCAAGGGGAATTTGCAATTAAAAGATATTATTTATATCGATAATTTTGATTTATCAATAGTATCTAAACAATTATTAGTATTGAGTGATGCTTCGGCTACAACAATGCCATTGATGTATGGTAAATTTATCATAGCTAGTGGGCAAAAACCATTACATTTCACAGGATCATTTACAAAACCAAAATTGAGGGGTGATGTAAAAGTATTACAAGCATCAATTACAATGCCCCCAGAACAAGAACAAACAATTGCATCAGGAGTAAGATATACTGTCTTAAATAATGAACAATTACAACAATTGCATGAACCTGCACAGAATCCATTAACTGATTTTTTAAAAATTCTTTCTAGCACACAAACAAATAGAAATCAAAAACAGCAGATGCTAGAAAACTCCTCGATTGAAAAGACAAATGAGAATGAGACAGAAAATTTATTGATTAAAAGATCAGGTTTTAATGATTTATTAGACTATGATTTAGAAGTGTATATGCCTGGAAAATTCTTTCTAAAAATGATTTTAGGAACATTTGAAGAAATCAGAGCAAATATCGAACCCGTCAATAAATTAACGCCATTATTTTTCAGAAAAGAACGCTTTAAACAACCACAGCTTATTGGTGAAATGAGATTATTAGAGGGCTCTGAATATAAATTTTTAAAAGTGTTTCAAGCAACAGGAAAATTGATTTTTAATACTGGTGAATTATCTAATCCAGCATTGGATTTATTAGCTGTGTATAAAGGCCAAACTCGATATGATAATGACTTAGAAAATTTTAGAGTGATCATGAAAATCACTGGGACAAAAAATCTACCTAATGTTATCATAACATGGGAAAGAAATGGATTAGAAGCCACAGGTGATTCATCTCAAATAAGAAGTGATGCTTTAATGAAACTTATTGTAGGCCGTACCCAGCAAGAATTATTTGGTAAATCAGGTACTATTGGAACAAAAGGAATTGGCAATGAAATATCAAATTCATTGTCTGCAGCAGCTTCACAACTTTTTAGTGGCTTATTAGAAGGTACCGGCCTTTTAACTAATGCAACAATCAGTTTGCAAGAAGGTTTAGCAGATTTATCACAAGCAAGATTAAATTTAAGTGGACAATTATTTAGCGATGTTGCTTGGAGAGCTGCCGGAACTTTAGGAGATTTAACTGGTAATTATGAATTTAGCGTTGATGTGCCAATTACCATTCTTGGAGATTATGATGCTTTACGCAATTTATTACTTCAGTTAACTAGAGCATCTGCACCAGCAAATGCTATTACAACCAGACAACAAAAAGAATGGGAAATGAAAATTAGTTGGCGTTATGCTTTTTAATAGTATGATCATACAAAAAAAACAATGATAGAATTAAAGAATCTCCATAAAGCATTTGGAAATAAACAAGTACTGAACGGTATTAATCTTACAATACCTACCGGAGCAACTATGTGCATAATAGGAAAATCCGGATGTGGTAAATCAGTATTATTAAAACATATCGTTGGACTCCTTAAACAAGATAAAGGAGATGTACTTATCGATGGTAAATCCGTAGCTGCTATGTCTAAACACCAACTTTTTAATATACGTCAAAAAATTGGCTATGTATTTCAAGGTGCTGCCCTATTTGACTCTATGACAGTCTATCAAAATGTTATCATTAGCTTATATGAGCATGGTGAAAGAGATCAAAATATTCTTAATATAGAAGCCAGAAGAGCGCTTGCATCCGTGGGATTATTACCCGATTTCTCTGAAAATGGAACACCTAATTTTGAAAAAGAATTTGCTATTTTATCAAATAAAAAGCCAAGCGATTTATCTGGCGGTATGAAGAAAAGAGTAAGCGTTGCCCGTGCATTAGTGGGTAGCCCGGACTATATTTTTTATGATGAACCAACTACCGGACTAGACCCAGTAAATTCAGAACAAATAGACAAATTAATTTTAGAACTATCAAAAAAACTAAGCATCACTTCATTAGTTATTACTCATGATATGTTTTCTGTATTTAATATAGCCGATCATGTTGCAATGCTAGATAAAGGCCTTGTTTGTTTTGAAGGCGATGCACATCAATTACAATCAACAGAAAATCCAACAGTAACGGAATTTATCAAGCGTTTCCGCTTGGAAGCTAGAATGCAGTAAATACACCACACAAGAACATTGTTTTATATACCAAGATACAAAGATGACCAAAAGAAAAATCCGTCGCGAAGAAGCTTTAGAATATCATTCATCAGGAAGAAAAGGTAAAATCGAAGTTGTTCCTACCAAACCACTTACAACGCAGTTTGAACTTTCCCTAGCTTATTCTCCTGGAGTTGCAGAACCCTGTTTAGAAATTGCAGCCAATGAAGATTTAGTATATGAATATACAGCCAAAGGTAATCTAGTTGGCGTCATATCTAATGGTACTGCAGTTCTAGGTTTAGGTAATATTGGTGCCGCTGCTGGCAAACCAGTATTTGAAGGTAAAGGGGTTCTTTTTAAAAAGTTTGCCGATATCGATGTTTTTGATATTGAAATTACAACACAAGATCCAGATGAGTTTATTAATACAGTAGTAAATTTAGAGCCAACATTCGGTGGAATAAATCTAGAAGATATCAAAGCACCAGAATGCTTTTATATAGAAACAGAACTGCAAAAAAGAATGCAAATTCCCATTATGCATGATGATCAACATGGTACTGCAATTATTAGTGGGGCTGCTTTATTAAATGCTTGTGAAATTCAAGGTAAACAGTTGTCAGATATCATCGTAGCTGTAAGTGGAGCTGGTGCAAGTGCTATAGCTTGTTGTAGAATGTATGAGAAATTAGGGGTACAAAAAAAGAATATCTTTTTATGTGATAGAAAAGGTTTAATCTATCCAGGAAGAGATTCGGATATGACAGAAACAAAAGCTGAATTTGCTAATGGAGATGGTCCTGCCTCTTTAGAAGATGTTATGCGCAAAGCTGATGTATTTCTTGGTTTAAGTTCTGCTGGCCTTGTAAGCAAAGAGATGATTGCATCAATGTTACCAAATCCAATTGTATTCGCTTTAGCAAATCCAGATCCAGAAATTAACTATGAAGATGCAATATCTGTTAGACAAGATATTATTATGGCTACAGGTAGAAGCGATTATCCAAATCAAGTAAACAATGTATTAGGATTTCCATTTATTTTCCGCGGTGCATTAGATGTACGCGCTAGAGCAATAAATGATGAGATGAAAATAGCAGCCGTTCAAGGTTTAGCAAAACTTGCTAAAGAACCAGTTCCTGACTCTGTTGTAAGAGCCTATGGAGGCGAACCTATTATGTATGGTAAAGAATATATCATTCCAAAACCATTAGATAATCGTGTTTTATTATATGTATCACCTGCTGTTGCCGAAGCAGCTGTACTTTCTGGAGCAGCTAGAATAACAGAATTTGATATCGAGCAGTATAGAGCATCTTTAGAATCCAAACAAACAAAAGTTAGACAGTTTATATCTGGAATTATAAATGGACTTCAAAAATCCAGAAATAAAAAAAGAATTCTCTTTACCGAAGGTGATGAACTAAAAGTTCTTCGAGCAGCAGATATTATTGTTCAAAATGGCATTGCAATTCCAGTTTTATTAGGTGAAGAACATAAAATACATGAACTAGCTTCTCAACATGATATTTCGCTTGATGGAATGGAAATAGTAAATGTGCTTAATCTTGAACATTTAGAAGAATATGCAACATTGTTAACCCACAATAGACAGCGAAAAGGGATGACAATGGCTCAAGCCAGAAGAATCGTAAGAAGAAGAATAGAATATGGTGCAATGATGCTTGAATCAGGAAAGGTGGAAGGATTAATTTCTGGAGTCAATCTACGTTATGATGAAACAATTCGTCCAGTGTTAGAAATTATCGGAACAGATCCACGCTATTCAAGAGTAGCAGGTATTCAAGCAGTTATTAGTAAAAGAGGTGATACCATTTTCTTCGCAGATGCAACGATGAATCAACATCCTAATGCTGAAGAATTAGCTGATATTGCAATTATGACTGCCGAAGCTGCTAAACGATTTGATATGCAACCAAAAGTTGCTATGATTTCATTTAGCGATTTTGGCTCTTCTGCCGATGAATCAGCAAAAACCATGAGAAATGCCGTCGCTTTGGCTAAACAAAGAATGCCAGAATTAATAATTGATGGTGAAATGCAAGCAGATACCGCTGTTGCAATCGGGAAAGCAGAAGAACATTTTAGCTTTAGCGCAATAAATGGTGATGCCAATGTTTTGATTTTCCCAGATTTAAACTCAGCAAATATCTCGTATAAATTAATGGCAACTATCGGAGAAGCTGAAGTTATAGGACCTATTTTAGTTGGAATGAATAAACCTGTCCATATTTTAGATAGAAATGCAGACGTAAATGCTGTTGTTAGTATGGCAGCAATCTGTGCCGATGAGGCCAATGCAAAAGAAAGACATAAGTGATAGATAGAAGTACATATAATCAACTGTATTTATTCCGTAATTATGTACTTTTCGGACTTCTATTGTATTGTATATGTTCTATGTTTAGTTGTGCAAATCCTTTGCCCCCAGGCGGAGGACCCAAAGATACTATTCCACCAGAAATTATAAATAGCTCACTGAAAAATGGCTCTTTACAAGTTTCTGTACAATCTATTCAATTAGAATTCAGTGAATATATAGATAGAAATAAAGTAGCTGCAGGATTATTTATTACTCCATCAATTCCATTCGAAACACATTGGAGCGGAAAAGAGCTAGACATTCAATTTGAAAAACCATTTGAAAAAAATACTACATATGCTTTAACTGTTGGAACAGATTTTACTGATTATGCTGGAAATAAACCGGTAAATGCATTTACTTTATTATTCTCAACTGGATCTGTTCTAGATTCAGGTAAGATTTCTGGACAACTTTTTGGACAACTTGCCCAGGATTGTTATGTCTTTTTATATGCTGCAGATTCTGCAAATCCAACTACAACTCAGCCAACATATAAAACTCAAATTGGTTCAAATGGACAATTCACTATAAGCGCTCTTCCATATGGCAAATACAAAATGTTTGCTATCAAAGATGAATGGAAAAATAATCTTTATGATATCGGAATTGATGCTTTTGGAATACCAAGTACTCAGGTTGAATGTTTTAAAGATTCAATAGTGCAATATCTTATCAATATAAGAACTCCTAAAGACACTGTAACTCCATTAATCTATTCAGTTAGGAATACTTCTAAAGGTATTATAGAAGTTCAATGCAGTGAAGAACTTGATTCACTATCTATTCATAAAGATTTCTTTATGCTATATGCTAAATCAGTACAGAAAACTGTTTCAAAAGATTCTTCAACAATAAAGCCTACTGCTGCTTATAGAAATCCCGTTTCAGCACAATCTATTCTAATAGAATATGATACTAATGTTATAGCTACTTCGATAATATTTCAGATGCAAAAAGATTCTTTATTACCAAAAGATAGATTTGGCAATAAGCTATCTGATTCTTCGGGATTTCGTGAATGTGCTATTAATCCAAAAGCTGAAGTAAAAACTCCCTCTATAATCAATATATCAATGAAAGATAGTATTATAGGATTTCCACTTCTAGGTTCTATAGAATGTATAAGCTCTGCATATATAGATCCTGACAATTTTGCACGAGCTACTTTGCTAACTCGAGGTAATAAGACAATTCCTGTAGAAATCACAAACAATACTGGAACAGCAATTAGTATTAAACCAAGTTCAGCACTTGAAAATGATACATGGTATTCTTTATCAATATCCAGCACTACATTAAAAGATAGCAAAGGAACTCCATTTAAAGATACAGTCTTACGATATCGCTTTAAAACACAAGACACTCGGCTTCTAGGTTCTATACAAGGAATATTACAAGATCAAGCAGGAACAGGACCTTATATTATTTCTTTAAGAAAAGCTGATAAAACAATAGCAGCTTCGATTAATATCGAAAAAAAAGGACCATTCCAATTTACTGCTATCCCAAGTGGTAATTATACTTTAGAAGCTTTTGAGGACAAAGATCAATCAGGAACATATACATATGGCGATATTCTTCCTTATGTATTTGCTGAACGTTTTATAATTGGTGCAAAAACAGGGTCTGTCTCGGTAAAACAACGTTGGTCAGTTGATGGAATAATAATCGAATTACCATTACCATGAAAACATATTTATACTATATCATTGTACTTTTTATCAGCTTAGATATCAACATATCTTTGATTGCAGCAGATACATTATCGCTTACACAAGCAATAGAGATTACCTTAGATCATTCATATTCAATCAAAATTGCAGCAAATGATGCAGCAATAGCCAAAGCAAATGCAACAAGAGCTGCTGCAGGCATGATGCCAATGGTATCTGCAACTATAGGGCAAATTGGTGGCCTAAATGATATCAATCAGTCATTGTTAAGTGGTCAAGAAATTAATCGTTTAGGCGCTGGTAATAAACAAAGTTCGGCAAGCATTGCATTAAACTGGACATTATTCGATGGATTTGGCATGTTTGCCAATTATGATAGATTACTTGCTTTAAAACACATGGGAGAATTGAAACTTCGATCTTCTATCGAGCAAACTATCAGTAAAGTTATTATGTCTTATTGCACCATGGTTCGTAATCAATCAATGATTCAATCATCTTTATTAAGAGAAGAATTATCCAAAGAGCGATTGCGATTATCCATTTTACGATTTTCTGTAGGAAGATCTGGTGAACAAGATACTTTACAAGCTTCTATAGATTTCCAATCAGACAAAACAGCAACATTGAAAATTGTAGAACAGTATAAAGCATCAAGATTACAATTAAATAATGTTATGGGTGGATATCAAGATACGCTTTATGCTGTGATGTCAGATTTTCCATCTATTGATTATGATTCAACTAAGCTTAATGAACAAGCTATTATCGAATCTAATAGTGATTTACAGGCAATAAAAGCTGGAATTATATCTGCTGATGCAGCATTAGAGCAAGTTAAAGCAAGATCATATCCTCGATTATCGTTAAATACAGCTTATTCTTATAATCAATCTAGCAATGATGGTTCTTTTGTTATATCTAATCAAACTAAAGGTGCAAGTTTTAATATCACAGCCCAATATGATGTTTTAGATGGATTTCTTTTATCTCAAAAAAAAGAAATTGCAAGTTTACAATTAGAAAATGCAGGCATACAACAAAAAGAATTTGAACAATTATTACTGACTTCTTTTAGAATAGCAAAAGGTTCTTTTACTACATATTCTGCTATTGATAAACTTGAAGAAAACAATGTACTGATTGCCAAAAAAAATAGCGAAATCTCTCTTGAAAAACTAAAGCAAGGAACAATGAGTTCTTATGATTTTAGAGTAACGCAACAATCTATCTACGAAGCACAGTTTAGAAGTATACAGGCTAAATATGAAAAAATGCTTTCTTTAACAGAATTAATGAAAATTACCAGTAATTTTAATTCATTACTTGAAAAAAGGACACATTAACATTGAGAGCAATCTATAGCATAGTATTTTTTATAAGCATGCATATATGCTATCAATCGAATGTACTTGCTACTCAATTTTATCCTATAAACTATTCTATTCAAAAAAACGGTAATGGCATTACATGGCATATAGATAAAGAGAATCATCGCATTTATCGATTATCAGCATCCAGTATATTGGGGAATAATAATAATATGATTAGCATTAGTAATAATCTACTTTCGGTAGATGAACAATTACTCATGCTTCCATCTGCACCACAGGATATTATTAGTATTCAAAAAAATACTTTTTTAGTTAGTACAAATGGTAATATTCCACGCCTTTTTTTATGTGATATTAAAGGGAAAATTCTCAAATCAGAACTATTACCTAAGCAATCGATTATTGATGAAACCGAATGGATTTCTGTTGATACTGCTAAAGGTAAAGCATTACTTGTCTATGGTAGTAATCTGTTATCTATTGATATACATACTTTACAGCATACGATAATTTCTCAACAAGTACTTACAGTTGAACCTTATCCAATGGGTGCATATATATTGATTAAAGCTGGGGGCGGCGTCATTCTTCAAAAAGTAGCATGTAATGGTAATATATTATTTGAATTTCCTTTCTCCTCATTAGGAACTACATATAGAATTCAGCATATCAATGATAATGTATTGGTATTAGGAAATGCATCTGGTTCTGCTAGTACTGGGTTTGTATATTCTATTAAGAATGGCAAACAAAACATGGTTTTTTTACCGTGTATTCCTCAATTATGCTGCTTACTAGAAGATGATCAACATGCTATACAACTTGCATGGATTGAAGAAAATGAAGCTGGACAATTTTCTTTTGCTATATCAAGTTTGAATGGAAATCCAAAGAAAAATCAATTACCTGAAGAATGTTTATCTCCAATTTCATTATCTACTTCTGATAATGTTATCCACGCTCTTTTTTCTAATCATATCTGTACAATTGACATAAAATCTGAATCATTTTCCTTAATCGCTGCAAGCCGTCTAGGAAAAATGAGAGTATTCGAAGGATCAATACCTCAGATTATTTCGATTGATAATCAACTGTTGATTTCTTCACAATCAGATTATTTAATAGTATCAAAAAGCGAAGATTATTTATGGTGGATAAAAACCATTGCTTCAAATTCAATATGGTATATACTTAGTGTATCTATATGTGTGCTACTGTACTATCTTTTTAGGGGTTATGAAAGACAAAAAAGATTCCTATCGGCAAGTATGGAATTAAGTGGAATCGGACTTATTCTTGGCATAGATGCAAAAGGAAATTTAAACAGAACAAATGCCACAGCTAGAGACATATTACACATAACTGCAGATATTCCTTTACATCAACATATCAGATTTTATTGTCAAAAGCCCGGATTACAGAATGTATTATCATTTATAGAAGAAGCACTATTACATCAAACTCCATTACATCAAAAGATTAATATTGACTCACAAAATGGAGATCAAGAAATGATTTGGTCTGCAACACCATTAATAAGTCTTAGTGGAAATTTCTCAGGATTAATAGTAACTGGATTTGATATCACAGAAGAATTAGAAAGAAAAAGGCTTACAAATTGGGCTCAATTATCTCATGATATGCAAACAAATCTTTCTATTATTTTGTTAAATGCCCAACAAATTAATGTTGAACACTCCAAACCAGATCAAGAAAGGAAAAAGAAGATACTTTCTCAAAGTTCATTGCTTATGCAAAGAGTAAGGGATATTCTGTCTGTTGGCCGTGATGAAGAACCCAATATATCTCAAAATGATGCACTAGTTCTTTGCCGAAATGTCATTACAGAATTTGATGATGCCTTATTTCCCAATGTAAAACTATTATCTAATGGAAAAAACTTCATTTTTGAATGTGATCAAATAAAACTAACTAGAGCATTAAGAAATGCTGTCGAAAATGGAATTCGGGCATTGCAAAAAAAAGAAGGGATTGTGGAGTTATCGTGTTCTCATGATAAGGAGAATGTGTACTTTACCATAACTGATAATGGTATAGGAATGGATAATATCACAAGAGAAAATATGATGAAACCATATTTTACGACAAAAAAAAGCTTGGGTGGCTATGGTATAGGCACCATGATTATGCAAAAAGTAGCAGAACTTCATCATGGTAGTATTACCGTAAAATCAGAGCAAGGCAAAGGAAGTTCTATCATCTTTACTATTCCAAGGGAATATAAAAAACAATAATCATAATTACTTCCTGTTTTTTATCGTTATACCTTTATATCACTTGTACTTCCCGATTGACTTTTATATGAATCACATTTCCAAACATATTCCCTCTTTAACAGGTATCAGAGCTATTGCAGCTGGAATTGTCTTTTTAGGACATATGATTCATTTCCATCAACAAGATACATATCCAATTATGCATTATGGATGGATTGGTGTTAATATATTTTTTGCACTTTCTGGATATCTATTTACTCATTTATATGCTGATACATTATTACAAGGAACATTTTCTTGGAAAGAATATCTGAAAAGAAGGATAATTAGAATTTACCCTTTAACTACAGTAATTACATTGATTTGCATTGTTTCTAAGATAGGGGTTTTTAGCTATGGAAATATCATTACTCATATATTCCTGATTCACTCGTGGTTCCCGGCTTATAGAATGTCTATAAATGCACCGATGTGGTCATTAACTATAGAAGAAAGCTATTATCTATTAGCTCCATTTTTAATCTACTCTATCGCACTTCTTTCAGATTCAGTTTTTGCAAAGTTGCAAACCTCCTCGATCTTTAAGAAATATTCCCTATTCTTTATCATGATCATAGTATTATGGATTATTAGTATTGCATTTTCTAGAGGTTCAGTTGGATTATATCAAGACATGATACTGTATTGGTTGGGAAAATGGGATAAAGATGCTTTAACGATGACTATTTTTGGTAGGATGTCTGATTTTGTAGCAGGTATGTTATTAGCATTAATTGCAAGATATTTTCCTCCGCAGAAATCTAAACATGGTGATATTATCTCAAGCATCGGGATTATGTTATTGGTTTTTTCACTACAGTTTATCATTATACAAGGTGGGCCTAATTCTGCAGGGCTCAATAAGATGACTGTTTGGGCTTTTGCTGGAATTCCGCTTGGAGCTTCAATTCTCTTTTATGGCTTGCATTCTGGTGGACTATTGAACACAATATTATCATCTAAACTTTTCATAATCCTGGGTGAAAGTTCATTTGCTTTATATGTAATACAATTTATTGTCTTACCAGGTATTCCCAATGCATCAATGGCTTTGCAAATGTATTTAGAATCATTAAACATACATTTTTTATTAGCAGCTTTGATTAGTTATATGAGTTTTGCCTTCATAGCATTTATTGTTCATATTGCATTCGAGAAGCCAATAACTTCTTATTTACGAGGTAAATGTAAAGTAAATACTTAGGGAATCATACATATTTTAAGGGGGTATTATGGGGTGTTCACGATGGATAATTACAGGGTTTTGTTTATTCTTTTTGTATACTTCTTATGGACAACAATTACCATATGAATGGGGTTTTTACCATGCTGAATTTCCAAAAAAGAGTAGTTTTTGGGGAGACTATTATCATTCTTCAGGCAATCAAATGCCCTTTTCAGGATTGGGATTATTCTCTTTGAATCCCCAATCTTTACAAGTTCCTAAAACATTATTGCATTTATATTCAAAAAGTGCAGATCCAACCCACAATGAGTTATTTCCACCTGCAATATTACGCTTACAAAGTGCATTTGCTCAACAACCAGATAGGACTTTACATATTCCATCATCTATTGAGTTTAGGAATGGCATCATTGATGATCCTCAAGGAAAAGAAGAACAAATTGCTTCGATAACATCTATGGAAATGATGGGAAATCCATTTGATTTGAAAATGTTTTCTGTATATGGTAAAAAACCGAGAGGCTTAGATTTTCGAATTCAAAAAACAGATATGCTTGGTACTGAAAAGGATGGTAATATATCTGTCATGTGTATGCTTACTGCACATCATTCTTCATTAGCTGCTGGGTATCCCAGAGATAATTGGCTTCCCAGAATTGGCATTGGTAACGATGCTCCCAAAGAAATGCTTCATATTGGTAGAAAATTGACATTTCATTCAGGTGGAAGTTCTCGTATAGCAGATAATCTTTTTTATGATATCAATAATGATTGCAATAGAAGGATTGATCCAGGTCCAGGGGCTGCAATTTCTATGTATAAAGGCTCTATATCATTAGGTATTTCATCGAATCCAGACAACTTTACAGAACCAGTCACATTTGAATGGGGAAATCTACAAACATTTAGAGGCATGATAATTCAGCATGATGGTAAGATAGGAATTGGACATAAATTTCCTGAATCTACTGTAGACATTATATCTTCACATCAAACACAAGAACAATCAGTATTGCGGATTCGGAATAATCAATGGAATACCGTATTTGATATGAAGAATAATGGTTTTTTGGGAATTAATAATCCTTCACCTAAAGATCATCTTCACATTGGTAAGCAATTTACTTTACATGCAGGAACCACTTCTTTACTCGCAGAAAATGCCTACATAGATATAGATACGTTAAAGAATATGGATGCAGGAAATTCTGGATTTATTCGGTTTCAAAATGGACAAATCATTCTTGCAAATTCAGTACATAATACTATTGCTAATTCATCCATTGATATTCTGCGAGATAACAATAAATCCTATTCATTAAGAGGCATCTCTATAGATCCAGAGCAGGCATTAATAGGTATTGGTACAGCATTACCAAAAGCAAGCTTACATATTCTTTCTGTTTCAAATGATTCGATGTCTGCAGCTTTAAAGGTTTCTTCTCAATCTGAAAATCCATTATTAACCGTATTAGATAATGGAAATATAGGAATTGGAATAGCACAACCAGAACAATCTCTTCATGTTTTAGGGAATGTTCAAATTGGGAAACAAAAGTATCTTGGACAAATATGTCAAGATTCAACATATAATCTAAGTGTTGATGGATCTATTATTACCAAAGAACTCATCATAACATCAGAATCATGGGCAGATACAGTATTTTCTAAAAACTATTCGCTTATGGAACCACTTGAACTCGAAAACTATATTAATCAGTATCATCATCTGCCAGATATTCCAAAAGAGTCTGACATAATTCAACATGGTATTCATATTGGATCGATGCACATTAGGCTGCTAAAAAAAATAGAAGAATTAACATTATATATCATTGCTTTACATAAAAAACAAGGGCACTTAGAAGAATTACTTTGTGCAGATAAACAGTAATATTTAGGGGATATTGACACATGAAAACAATAATAACATTATATGTATTATTTAATATAATTTCTGCTCATGCTTTAGAAAGTGATTGGATCAGTTTCTATAAACCAGGGATTATAGATAATCACAGAAATATAGATAATATTCTTAAAATTCCAGATCATCTTATTGTAAGCGGGATTTTCTATCAAACAATTAGTGATACTCCATTTGCACAAGACATTCATTTTATTTCAGAATGGAAACAATCTCAATTTGCTTCGTTGGGTCTTGGAGTAAACTCACAAGTTCATGCAATGTGCAAAGGCCCAGATGGGAATATATATATAGCTGGAGAATTTTCTAAAGCAGGTGGTTTACCAGCCAGAATGTTGGCACAATGGAATGGTAAAATGTGGAAAGCAATGGATGGATTTTCATATGGAAGAATAAATTCGATAGCAGCAGATAGTAATCACTTATATATAGCAGGAATTTTTAATGATATCAAGGGTAAAGAATATCATTCTATAGCACAATATACTAAAGGGAAATGGCAGCCTCTTGAAGAAGGCATACAGTTATTACAT
>JALRHN010000250.1 GCA_023259575.1 Candidatus Kapaibacterium sp.
GGGCAGGCGCATTTATTGCAGGGACTACAACTTCTTCTGTTCGAATTGGAAATACAAAAAAAGGAATTTCATTACCATTTGCTCCGTATCCACATTCTCACTCAGCATCAAATTGGTTAGGACTTCCAAATGCAGGGCATGCAGCGATTGCAAAAAAAATTCAAACATTTCCTCGATATAAGAAATATCCTATCGGAGCTAGTGTATCGGCTGATCCTGGTATGAAGCAAGAATTAGCTTTACCATTATTGATTGAAGGAATCACTTTTTATATAAAATCCTCTGTTGATTTTATTGAAATTAATGAAAGCTGTCCAAATGTAGAAGGGCATCATCAAACAGATATATCAAGCTTAGATCAAGATTTACTCATACGTTTAGAAGTCATCTCTAAGCAGATAATTCAAAAATATAATCATATACCTGTTTTTGTAAAATTTTCGAATGATACTAATACTAATCAAATACCCGAATTATTGCAAGTATTGATAGATTTGGGATTTAGTGGCATTAATCTGGGAAATACTTCTACAAAGTATAGTTATTACAGAGATAAGATTGATAAAAGAGATTTAGAACTATACGATTACTTTACACATACCTTTGTTGGAGGGCTTAGTGGTAGAATATTAAGGGAAGATTCTTTATCATTATGCAAAAGTGCACTTCAATATATTCAATCAAAGCAATTACAGAAAGAATTTGCTATCATATCTACTGGTGGGATTCATAATGGTTCAGACATATCTAATGCAATAATGTCAGGTGCTTCCTTAACGCAATGGTATACAGGTTATTATGAGCAATATGGAAAGCATACTTATGATATTTATAAAAAAATATATGAAGATATCGATATTAAGATACTCTGATTATCGAAGTGCTTCCCTTACTCTTGCCGAAATGTAGTCCATAACCCACACTACTAATGCAATCATTAATATAATTAGTCCAACTTCATGCCATTGGGCAAGTCCTTGATATTGCATAAGCATAGTGCCAATTCCACCACCGCCAACTAATCCTATAATAGTAGCCATTCTGACATTTATATCCCAACGATAGATAGTAAAGCTTAAAAAAGGTAATACGATTTGAGGGATAATAGCATAATATATAACTTGTAAAGGATGTGCTCCTGTTGCTTCGATAGCTTCAATTGGACCATTGTCAATATCTTCTATCTGTTCTGAATATTGCTTTGTTAAAGATGCAATCGTATGAACCATTAATGCTAACATACCTGCAAATGGTCCGATACCAACCCACACTGAAAAAATAATTGCCCAAATAAGCGGTTCTATTGATCTACTAAAATTAGCAGTAATTCTCACTATATTATAAATAATACTACTAGTTACATTATTATTCATTAATGTTCTGGCACTTAAAAAACCTAGAATAAAAGAGAAGGGAAGAGCAATGACAGTAGCGATTAAAGCTATGTAAATTGTTTCTACTAATGCTTTAAGAGCTATATCAATAATTGATAATTCAGGTGTAATAAGTGCATAAAAAATATTTCCAGCACCTTGAAGACCTTGTTGAGAAAAAAAGTCAATTGGAGAAACTTTAGTAATTATCCACCCAGAAACAATTGATAGTGAAAATACTATCCAGGAAAGATGTTGAGATATCTTTTTTTGAAGATGAGTTTGCTCTATACCTAATGTAAGTCTTCCAATAGAACATTTTGAAAAAAACAGTAGTATGCTTAATGAAAGGGCAGCAAAAATATAGGTTAATTGAATAGAAAATGTTGATGATACTTGATAACTGAATAAAGTTGATCCAACAATTCTATGTGATGTAATTAAAATGTACCACGTTAAAATAATATCAATGATGAAACTTTGAATATTCAAGGAAACAGAATTTTTAGAATATTCTGAAGAAGAGTTACTATTTGAGGACATACACAGTTCCAAAATTAAGAATACGCAAAAATAAAGAACCCTCAGCTTTATAAAAAGTGAGGGTTCAATTACTTTTATGAAAGTAAGGCTACAACAGAGAAGCTAAGCATCTATGATATATGTTGTAATCAATTATTCATAACGATTAGAGCGACGATCACCGCCACCACCGCGGAAATCACGACGTGGGCCGCGAGGTTGCTCGTCACGTGGGCGAGCTTCGTTAACAACTAATGTGCGTCCACTGAACAGTGCACCATTTGTTGATTCAATACCAGTGCGTGCT
>JALRHN010000251.1 GCA_023259575.1 Candidatus Kapaibacterium sp.
AATAGTAGAACTACCACCATATAACAAAGTAGTTGAATTTAAAGAGGACTTAGATAAAGGCACAGCTGAAATAAAAGGGCTTTCTTTACATGAGCCTAAAAGTGCAGAAGAAATAATTGAGATATTAAAGATAGATACAACTAAGTGGAAATTAAGTAGTTATTGGAATAAAGAACGCTATGATGGTTGGTATATATCTGCTATGGTGACGGCTATTAAACAAGAACCAAAGGATATTTTAGCTCAGGTTATTGATGGTTTACATCTCAAGTACCATCCTCAAACTGACATTACCTTTATAAATAATAAGTTTGACAGAAATTGTGTAGGGATTATATCTACTCAAGATCTTCATTTTGGTAAAGAAGATAATGAAGATATAGTTGAGCATTTTAAAGATGCTGTGGAAAGTTTAATACATAGAGCTTATATGAGTTCAAAACTTAATAAGATAGTATATGTTATAGGTGGGGATCTTTACACTATAATATTCTATTCTTCTTAGGAATTTTGCTATTCTTGGTAAGTTTTCTCATAAATGCGCTTACTGAGTTATTTGTAAAAAAATATTTATCTAAAAAATTCCAAGGAGCATAATCATGACAGAATTATTGCTTCAAAAAAAGCAATCACCTTATTATTATTTAAAAAGTAAACTTTCAACAGGATTACCTCTTTTTTCTGCTGTATTTCTTGTTCTGTTGATTGCATTACTTCTTCTCCATTTTATTTGGCATGGGGCACCTGGAATAACTTGGGCATTTCTTACTGAAGCTCCAAGAAATAATAATACAGAAGGTGGTATTTTTCCAGCTATTTATGGCACTGTTTTTCTCGTTTTTATTATGTCATTATTGGGTGTACCTATTGGAACCGCCACTGCAATATATTTGTCCGAATATGCTAAGCAACAATCATTCTTTTCCAGATCTGTTAGATTTGGAGTAAATACCTTAGCCGGAGTTCCATCTATAGTATTTGGTTTATTTGGTGTTGGTTTTTTTGTTCAATTTATTGGCAAAGGTATAGATACAGCTGCGCAGACAACGATATGGAGTAAACCATCACTTATTTGGGCTGCAGCTACATTATCAGTGTTAACATTACCCGTTGTTATTGTTGCTGTAGAAGAAGCATTAAGGAATGTACCTGAAGAATTAAGAGCAGCAAGCTTAGCTTTGGGTGCAACCAAATGGCAGACAATTTGGAGGGTAGTTTTACCTAATTCTCTAACAGGAATTTTAACAGGGACAATCTTAGCAGTAGGAAGAGGTGCTGGAGAAGTAGCACCGGTAATTTTTGTTGGGGCTGTATACTCTTTACCACAACTCCCTGATAGCTTAGCAGATCAATTTATGCACATGGGCTATCATATCTATGTTTTAGCAACTCAGTCTCCAAATGCTGCAGAAGCACTACCATTGCAATATGCTTCAACATTAGTATTACTTATGTTAGCTTTTAGCTTAAATCTAACTGCTGCATATATTCGATTAAGAATTCGTCGTTCACATAAATAATTCAGATATATAAAGTAATCATCATGGCTAAAGAAAATTCATCCAAGATTCGTGTAAAAAATTTCAATGTGTTTTATGGACAAAAACATGCTTTAAATGATATTTCCCTTGAAGTACAAATAAATAAAGTTACTGCATTTATTGGTCCTTCGGGTTGCGGTAAATCTACTTTATTACGGTCTATTAATCGCATGAATGATTTAATTGATACTTATAAAGCAAATGGAAATTTATATATCGATGACGTTAACATCTATGATTCTTCAATTGATGTAGTTCATTTAAGAAAACAAGTAGGTATGGTATTTCAAAAATCTATACCATTTCCAAAATCCATATATGAAAATGTAGCATATGGATTGAGATTAACAGATTCACCATCAAAATCTGAATTAGATGGCATTATAGAAACAAGCTTGCAAAAAGCTGCATTGTGGAATGAAGTAAAAGATAAATTAACAACTCCTGGAACATCACTTTCAGGTGGTCAGCAACAACGACTTTGTATTGCAAGAACAATTGCTATAAAACCAGAAATTATTTTAATGGATGAGCCAACTTCAGCACTAGATCCAATTTCTACAGAGAAAATTGAAGCACTTATGCTTGAGTTAAAACAAGATTATACAATAATTACTGTAACTCATAATATGCAACAAGC
>JALRHN010000252.1 GCA_023259575.1 Candidatus Kapaibacterium sp.
ATATGTTAATTGAAAAGGATTAGGGCTTGTAGTTTCTGTTAAGCCTGTTTCAAGATTAATAATATACATCAATCTGGACCCATCACGCTCGGTTGCTATTAATTTTCCATCTACTAATTCTAGTCCCAATCCATATTTCTTGGCTGGAGTAGTAAATGAACGCAAAATTTTTCCTGTAGTATCAACTTCTAATATTTTACCACCATCACCTTGAGTACTATTGAGTTTATGAAGATAAAATACAGAACGTGATCTATCCATCGTAAAATCAGCAAATAAGCTATCACCTTGGCTAATTTGGATTTTCTTTTCAATCACCAATGATTTTGAATTCAGTTTATATAAATAATTATCATTAAAACTGGTCGTCCATAATCCATCTTTTCCATCATAGCATAAACCATATGGCAAATGAGCAACAGCTGATGCTTGAGTTAATGAACCTTTTCTTAATTCACTAATCGTAAAAGTTCTTGTTATTCTTGATTGTGAAGGATCACCGATAGAACTTATCCTAATTCTACCTGTATAAGTAAATCTACTTGGAATATTCCAGCGGACTTCATTACTATTTGTTTTATCTGCTATAATATTCCATGTTTCGCCATTATTAATAGAATATTCAACTTTTACTGGAGGAGTAAAACCATACCATGAAATTCTCTCATTAGATCCAGAAAGATAATTTTCACCACCAATAGGATTAACAATTTCAGCAGTTTGAACAATGTCTTCTGGAATTGGAACTTCCCAGATTGCACGTCCATGAGTAGCAACCCTTAAACTGATTGGATCTGAAGCTGCTCCTCTACCTTCATAAATTCCCATATCTAAAACAGCTGTATTTGGAAATCCGATTCCAAAAGGAAACCATGTTTCCCCGCCATTATAAGTAGCAAAAACACCAATATCAGTACCAACAAAAAGCATATTCTCGTTTTCAGGATATAATGCAATAGCATTTGCAGAAATATCTGGTAAAGGCTCACTGATATTCTTCCATGATGCACCCAAATCTGTTGACTTATATACATGGGAAGTATATGATCCAGAAAGGGTTACATATAATGTATTCTCTGATAATCTAGAAAATTCAATATCAGTTATATAACGAGTAGGGAGACCATTTTGAGTTACATTTACCCATTTTTCGCCCATATCTGTAGTTATAAATACATCACCTTTTTCTGTACCAGCAGCAATATATTCTGGTCTTAACGATGAAACCCCGATATATGAAATTCTATTTGTGAATTTTGGTGAAATTGCTGTCCACTTTGCACCTTGATTTGTAGACTGATATACTGTATGTCTACCATGATAAATGGTCTTTGTGTCTTGTGGGTCCATAGAAATCGGAGAAATAAATAATCCTTCATCCGAAGTTGGAATTCCAGTAGTTATACCGCTAACTTGTCTTGTATTAACTTGAACTTTGTACATATTTCCATTTTGAGTGGTAGCATATACAGTATTTGGATTAACTTGATCTACTAGAGTAAATCCTCCATCACCTCCAACAATATCTCCATATGTTTCAGATAATATAGATGTAGTTCCATTATCTTGGGCTCCGCCATAGCTCATTTTGGATTGAGATTGATCGATTGCAAAAGCATGATACTGCGTAATTGCTAATTGGGAATTAATCGGTGTAAAAGTTTCGCCTGCATCTTCACTTTTCATCATTCCACCATCATTCCCAGCATAAACTATATCTGGATTAGAAGGTAAGAACACTGCACAATGTTGGTCTGGATGATTATCTCCACCAGTATATACTCTTGTTTGATTTTCCCAGTTTTTGCCACCATCAGAAGTCCTGAAGACATCTATACCACCAGCAAGAACGATATCAGGATTTGTTGGATGAATTGCTACATAAATATCATAGCTTCCTTGTCCATTAAAAAAAGTAACATCACTTTCATAGATGATTGTCCAATCTTTTCCTGAATTAGTAGATTTATAGATATAACCCAATTTATCAGCAGAACCTTCTATTAATGCATATAAAATTGCAACTCAAATGTATACTACAGAAAACACACAAAAAAATCATAACGCAATGAACTTTACACTTACACAATTGTATGAAAATGTTATGAAGAGTATTGATATGCTTAAGTTAATGGAATCTGAT
>JALRHN010000253.1 GCA_023259575.1 Candidatus Kapaibacterium sp.
AGAAGGCTAGAATGTTTTGATAGCATATGTTTTCTCAATGCTAAATCTAATCCTACTTTTTTACATTCTTGATGATCATTAGTACCTGAGCAAGTTTCACCGGTATTTATTAAACAAGGATATGTCTTAGGTATTTTGAATGCTTTACAGACTGGGCATGATTCTAAACAGTTGATATCATGACCTAGATTTGATAGTTGTTCCCATAATAAGAAAATGTGATGATTTCTTAAGTGTGTAGATAAAGGATTAACCCACTTATCACATATAGGGCATTTTTGAACAGGATTTCTTTTACCTGCATTATCAGCTTTTACTAAATTAATATAGTTATGTTGAAGAGCTCCGATAAAATAGTTCTTAAATTCACCAGAACCATCATACCTAGACTTTTTTCTACTTCCTCTAGGTTTCCAAGCTGCTAAAACATTACAAAAAATTCTCAAATAATCTTGGGTAAAATCTTCTGCAGAATCATATAAATAATAATATTGATTTTGCCACTCTGTCATGTGAGCTTGTGGCGGATATACGTTACATACATCTCTATAGGCTCGATCAATCAATCTTGTATTTTGAGTTTCTAAAGTTTTTTGATACTTTAGGATTAATGTTTCGAGCCTATTTTGATAACCGGGATCTTTTGAATTAAAATTTGACATTTAATTTCCTATTCATTTATATTATGTAAAAAAATAGGAAAAAAATCAATTAGAATTATTGTATATTGCTCGGTTTGATGTCTTCTGCAACTAATGTGATGCCTTTTCTACCCATCCATTCATCCATAGATATAGTAAAAGCAACATCTACATAACTATCTACTGGGTATTTTTCAGATTCATGACCTCTTCGCCAAGCATTACAAATTAGCCAGTTAGTATTTTTGTCATTACCTAATCTAAGTTTTAAATGTTTTCCAGCACCAGAAGTTTCATTGTTTACAACTTTTAGTCTTTTAGAACAAAATATTGGTGTTGGATGCATAGAACCAAAAGGAGCTAACATACTAACTTCTCTGTATGTTTTTTCGCTAATATCATCAAATGTCAAAAGAGCATCAATATCAATAATCTTCTCATCTGTAATATTTTCTGAATCTTTTGCGTATTCATTTAAAGCATCACTCATTGCTCTTAAATTATCTGTTTTAAGTTCAAATCCAGCAGCAAAAGCATGTCCACCACAAACAGTAGACCCATCATCTCTTTTCTTAAACAACGCCCATGCTTTATCTGATTTCAAAGCTTCAAGAATATTAAATGTTCTCACTGATCTACATGAACCTTTAGCATATCCATCATTCTTAATATGACATACTAAAGCAGGTCTATTAAACACTTCGGCTACTTTACCTGCTACTAATCCAATTAGTCCAGGATGCCAATTTTCTGATCCAATTACAATGATTTTTGTTTCTTCCATATTAGGATACAATTCATTAACCATTGCTATCGCTTCTTGGGTTGCTACTTCTTGGTCTTTCTGTCTTTTCTTATTAGCTTGGTCCAATTGTTGAGCAATAAATTTAGCTCTTGTTTCATTAGTTTCCAATAACAAATCTAATGCTGTTTGAGAATCAGCTAGTCTACCGATAGCATTAATTCTTGGACCTAATGCAAAACCAATAGATGTTGTACTTACTTCTTTTACACCAGCAACTTTGAGTAATTCTTTTATTCCAGCTTTATCAGTAGAAGATAAAATATCACAACCTAAGGCTACTAATGCTCTGTTTTCATCTACCATCGGAGCTACATCAGCAACAGTACCTAATGCAACATAATCTAATACTGCCTGGGTTAACATCTTGACAGACATATTTCTTTGGTAACATAAAGCAACCATAACTTTAAAAGCAATACCACACCCAGCTAAAGCATCAAATGGATATCTTTGAAATCCTGGTTTAGCATGAGAAGCAAATTTCTCTCCCGGATAAGCAGGATCATCTCTGTTAGGATTAACTACACCAATACAATCTGGAAGCTTGCCGTCATCAGAAGGGTGGTGGTGGTCTGTAATGATTAAGTCAATACCACATTTCTTAGCATATTCAGCAGTTTCAAAAGCTACGATTCCACAGTCAACAGAAAATAATAATTTTGCTTGTCTTTCTCTTGCTTCGTCCACAGA
>JALRHN010000254.1 GCA_023259575.1 Candidatus Kapaibacterium sp.
AAATTAGGTGAAAATAGAGATCTTTTCACTAATTTAATAGACAAAGATATTCCACTAGATATTTCGAGTAATTATGTATATTATAAGGCAAAGTGGGCTTATGATATATACAATGTCTTTAATGGTGCAGAAGAGAAAAAGCTTGGTTCCATTCCCCTTATAAAAATCGAGGAAAAATAAATGTTAGTGGATGTTTCAGCAATTAATAAACTCATGGATTATTGGGGCGAGGATTGTATCTGTTTTTATAATGAGACAGAAACCACCCTATTTAAGCTTAGGGAATATTTCGAGGACAATAATATTAATCTTCCCTTGGATAAATGTTCCTTTTCTTTTTTCGAGGTAGCATATAATGACAATGTAATTTTAATACCACAGAAAAATAACAATAATAGAGATGATTTAAAAATATCTAATAGGGAAACAATTGATTTAGATGTATGATTTAGCTGTTGAAAAGAAAAAGTTTATTTGTGCACCTCCAAGACAATTAAAGAAAAAAGATATCGATTGGAAGATGCGACCTATTTGTGATAGAATAAATGCCTCTGATTATTGCTGGACTGTATTTTGTTGCCAGGGACATACAAAAGGATTACAAAAAGGATCGCTGCCATATTTAGTATTGTTGTGTGTTAATGAAAAAAGACCACATGTATTAAATTTATTATATAGTGCATTTGAGGTTGATGAAAAATATGATGATAACTTTCCTTTAATGGGCCCGAGAAGTAATATGATGTTAATTTCTATGGGATTAAAGGATGAGCATTTCACCTACATAACCCTACATTTTAACGCAGAAAAGAAAAAAGATCAAGATTATTGTGTTGAAATAATGGATAGATTTTCGAGAACCATATGAACGAAGAATTAAATGAATATATTGCTAATTTTACTGAGTTCTTAGTAGCTTATGGTAAACTTACGAATAGTGCTGAAAAAGTGTACATTAATGCTTCGGGCCAATATTTAATAGATCCAACAGAGGAATGTCTAAAACAATTGAAAAGATTTAATAATCTTCCAATTGTTTTAGAGGAGTTCATTCCATTGTTTTTAAAATTACAATATATAACAGAAGAGAAAATAGAGCTAGAATAAAAAATCCCTCTTTCGAGGGATTTTTTATTTATCTAATTACAATAGACTTTTCATGGCCAACAACAATTTCTGGATCTATATATATTCCAACATTCTTTTCGGCCCATTTCCAACATAAAGAAACGTCCTCAGAAGAAAAGTCCCTAGACATTTCGATCTCATGCATAATAGGCTCGAACCAAGGATATGTCACCTTTTCGAATGCACCTTTACGTACCATCATAAATCCCATACCTGCATAGAATACTTTAGCTAATTTATCCTGGGACTTTGCTGCTTCTTCTTTTAGTTGTGGTATTGTAAGAAATGGGAAGAGGCCAGTTTTAAGGAAGTAGTTGACATCCCAATCTTTTACAATTGTTGAGTGATGTCCGTCGGCTGTTAAATAAATACCGCAGAGAACATCAACATGCTTTTTCTTTTGCATTGTTTCGAAGAGAGATACCACTTGTTCAGGACTAAAATTAATATCAGTATCTAGCCACATCATATAATCATAATTTAATTTACCTTGAAATGGGATCTGATGTTCGCCAGCTCTATTATCAGCTCCAAGTAAATTAGCTCGACAGTGATAAATAACTGGGCTATAATGACGAGTACAAACCATATCAAAAGGCAATCTTCCAGCGGCCATTGTTAATTTGGTCCAGCTATCGAAGAAACCAGGAGTGAAAGAACCGCCAGGAATACAAAATAAAACTACAGGCTTTCGCATTGGTTTTACATTTTGAATAGGCGCCGAAGGCATTGTATTGAATTTCATATTATAATTGTACCTTTTTTGAAGAGATCACAGAATCAATCAAACCATATGCCTTAGCTTCTTCTGCAGACATATAACAATCACGATCACAATCTTTCTCTAATTTTTTAATTGTTTGTTTTGTGTGAGATGATAATATTTCCAGTAATTGTTTGTAGAGTTTATTTGTTTCCGCCACTTGAATGTTAATGTCAGCTGCGGTACCATGAAAACCACTTGAAACCTGGTGGATCATAATTCGAGAGTGAGGTAATGCTGATCTC
>JALRHN010000255.1 GCA_023259575.1 Candidatus Kapaibacterium sp.
CTTCAGAAAATGTACCATTAATGGGATAAGTTCTTGTTATATCAGCAGTATAATGCTGATATTCTGCACCACAATCAGCTAAAACTAAATCTCCATTTTCAGTCTGTTTTTTATTTCTTGTATAATGTAAAATACATGCATTATAGGAAGATCCCATAATTGAGGAATATCCTATATCCTCGGCACCTAATTGTTTAAAAGAATATTCCATTGCAGCTTCTAATTCATATTCCATCATGCCGGGCCTAGCCGATTTCATGCTTGCTTTATGTCCAGCTATACTAATATCAATAGCTTTTTGCATAAGCCTTATCTCATCATTATCCTTAATTTCTCTCATTGATGTTAGTAAGGGAAATTGTACTTTTACATAGACATTAGGAAAGCTATCTTGTAATGTTTTACGAAGTTCTGTCTCAATAAAATATGGTTTATCTGCTAAAGGAATTTTAATTTGATTTGTAGGTAATCCAGTAAAAAAGACAGTATCTATTCCCTGTAATGAAGCTAATAACACATCTTTAAATTCTGAATATGGAATTGCTTTTTCAAGCCCCAAAATAGTCATTGCTTCTTGAGGACCCATAGAAGTTCCAGACCACACTTCTTTATCTTTTTTTCTCGTTTGCAGGAAAGCTATTTCATGATATAGATTTCCATCTTTCTTTATTCCACCTGGAGATAAAAGTAAAGCGCTACTTGGATCAGGAATACCTGTTAAATACCAAAAATTACTATTCTGACAATACTCATAGTCAACGTCGTTTTGCCTATTTCTGATATCAGCAGATAAAGATACAATTAACGATTTTGGAGAATGTGTATTAAGAATTCTTTCTCGTCTCTCTTTAAATCTTTGAATGGGGATTCCATTTGAATAGGGATATATATAATCAAAAACTACATTAGGGGCTTGTGAATAGGATCTATCGGGAGAACATATTAAGGCTAAACAAAGCAACAATAATGTTATGTTATGTTGATTGAACATGCTTAATAATCCTTAGTAAAAGTATAGATGTCTGATGTATTATGATTTTTTAAGATTATATAATATACTCCCATTGTTAATTGGGAAATATCTAATTCAGTTTGAGAATGAGAGCCAGACATCAAACATTTACCATCTATTGAATATAATGTGAAATCAAATGAGGGGGATGAAATTTGTTCAAATGAAAGAAATCCATTTTTACACAATAACGATTTTTGAGTTTTTTGATCTTTTAGATTTGTAAACTTTCCTTTTTTAACGCGCATGATCATGTTTTGTCTAAATGGAATTGTATCATTCGGAGCAATTTCATCTGTTATTATCAGAACCGGTGATGCATTATTTACATCATACCACGTATATTCAATAATAGTGATTTCACCTTGTTTATAGGTTTCAGTAATGCGTTTTACACTATCAATTGTGCCATATCGCATTCTTAATGTTCCAAAGCCATCATATACTTTTTTAGAAGCTTTGATATCATTTTTATCAAAAATTGTATCTCCGAATGCCATCGGAAAAGCCAATAAAGTAGCTTGTTTAGTTAAAGGGAAATAATTTTTGTTATTATTCTTATCAATGTATCCACTACCCACTAAAGTAAATGTCGAATCTGTAAAAGAATAGGCTTCATATTCTTGAGTACCTGCAATAGAGTCAATAAGTTCTAAAACAAAATCAGCTTTTATCTCATTAAAAGGTGATAGAGGAACCTTGAGATATTGAAGAATTTGAAAAGTATTCTGAAACTTTACAGCCGAAAAATCCCAATACACATCTGTTCCAGAAGATCCAGATGAAACAATACTATCGGGAATAGCATTGAATTGATCAAATCTTGTATCAGTAATAATAGTATAATCAGAACGTAAAAAACTTGGTTGAGAAATTAATGTATAACTATTAGCAACAATAAAACAAAGTGAAAAAATCAACTTAGAAATACAGTGTACATTAAAGAAATTCATGAAGGTTAACCAATAGAAAGTGTAAAGTTCTTATGCCACATAACTATTGCAAAATACAGAAAAGAAATTAATTGAATCCTTAAAATTGGCAAGGCCAGCATCACAATTACATATTCATGAAGAGAAGTTTTGCTATACACAAAATAAGCGGTAAGTTTGCAT
>JALRHN010000256.1 GCA_023259575.1 Candidatus Kapaibacterium sp.
GATCGAATGCTTGTTACGCTTCGCTTTAATGATTTTTCTTTTGTTGTTCCAGAAGCTATTTCAAATGGAAATAATTTTCAATATTTTCTTCAAAAATTACTTTGGAATGCACCTTATTATAGTTCTCATTCTTTTGATAGTTTAAAAATTCCTTTTAGAGCAATAACCACAGATTTAACGCATGGAAAAGAGTATATCATTAAAGAAGGAAATCTTATCAGAGCAATAAGGGCAAGTGCTACCATACCTTTGCGTTATACCCCAATTATTATAGATAGCTCCCTCTTAGTTGATGGAGGAATTAAAAATAATATTCCTGTAGAAGCAGCTCAAACAGAGTTTTCACCTGATATTATTATTGCTGTGAATACTGTATCACCATTATTAATCAATCAAGAATTAAATACACCTTGGTCTATTGCCGATCAAGTTGTGGGCATCCTATTAAGAGAAAATGAACAAAAAAGTTTAGCTCTAGCTGATATAACAATTAGTCCAGATTTAGGTGATACAAAAAATACAGATTTTTCTAATGTTCAATCATTATTAACTCATGGCAAGAATGCAGCTCAATTAGAAATTGAATCCATTAAACAATTGATTGTCCATAAACAGGACTCATTATTTCATGAACAATTATCAAAACCACTTGATAATATATATTCCATAGAGTTTAATAAACAAACTGTATCAGGTAATGCTCAAGTTTTACGAACTCAGTTTTCAGATATTCTTAAAGCATATTTTCAGAAACAAATTCATTGCAGTGATATTGAATGTATTAATATCAGAGATGGAATCTTGAATGCTGAACCACTATATTCACCAATCATAGCTGCAAGTACTGTTCTTATTCAAGATTCATTACATACTTTATCAGAACAAATTAAACAAGCTATTCAGAATTCAATTAGCGGGTTAAATCATACACATTTTAATCTTGATACAATTATTAGAACTAAAGAAATGATTCTTCACATGCTTAGGAATAATAATTATAGTTTTATAGATGTTGACTATATGTTTGATCAACAAGGAGATAATACACTTAAATGGCTAATTACAATTCCAACGTTTCAGAATTTAGTTATTAGAACAGAATCAAAAACTGTCAGTGATATACTTAAAAGAGAGGTTGAAACAATCCCTTCACTTTTACATAGTAAACTTGTAAATGATTCTTGGGAAAAAATTTCTGGCAGCAATGCCTATCAGGAAATAGATTTTAGAACAAAAGTTATCAATGATACTTTTCTATTAGATATTGCAGTCAAACAATATCCAAATCAAAGTATCAAGTTAGGTGCTCGGGTTGATAATGAAAGATTTGGTCAGCTTAGCTTAGAAGCAAAGCAAATGGAGCTTTTTGGAAAAGATATAGAAGCATTTATCAATATCGCTGGTGGACAAAGAAATTACAAAGTCGAAGGTACTTTAAAATTTCCGGGCATTCTAAGTTCATTATGGAATTGGAATATTACTGCTTATTCTTTATCAAAAGGTATATATACATACTCTGATGTTTTTGCTAATGATTTTTCTAGTTATACTAAGAAAAAAGGCAATGAACTTACCGAAGATCATTATGGGATAAAAAGTGTTTTTTCTAGATATTTGGGAAGGTCTGGTTTATTATTATTTGATATACGATATGACAATCAACGATTTTTTAATAAAGCAGAAAAACCAAACTTTGAGTTTAGCAAAATATTTACTGCTAAAATTACCGGTAAATACGATACAAGAGATAATGCCGATATACCAATCAAAGGTACATTATTCGAATTCTCTTTAGAATCAAGTATTTTTTCCTTTGAAAACAACCCCTCTTTTTCAAAAGCTCAATTTGCTTTAAAAAGATCATTTACTTTTAATAATCATACAATTACACCTTCAATGAAGTTTGGATTTTCTGACAATACTTTACCGATTGCAGAATACTTTTCCTTAGGTAGGGATGATATGTTTTATGGAAAAAGAGAAGATGATCAACGTGGTTTACAATTGGCTTTAGCATCGCTAGAATATAGAATCAAATCTTCAGTAAAACTATTTTTTCCAACATATGTGTCTATCAGATACGACATAGGATCTACTTGGTCTTCTTTTGAAACCATAAAAAT
>JALRHN010000257.1 GCA_023259575.1 Candidatus Kapaibacterium sp.
GAACAGTCTTTTCTTAAAATAATAGTGAGTTAACATGCAAGAATTTGAAAACGTTTGGAAATTAAAAAAGTTTGACCGTCAAGTTTCAGCTCAATTTGCTGAAGAATTGAGTGTTGCTACGCCTATCGCTAATATTCTTGCTGGTAGAGGTTTGAAGTCTATTAAAGAAGTTGAAAAGTTTTGCAAGACAGACATCAATGCATTGAGAAACCCATTTCTATTACCTGATATTAGACCTGTACTTGATAGACTTCATAAAGCACTTGATAACAACGAAAAGATTTTTGTATGGGGTGACTATGATGTTGATGGAATTACAGCAACTTCAGTGGTCGTTACAGCTCTTAGAAAAATGAAAGCAAACCTTCTATACAAAGTTCCACACCGTATGGAAGATGGTTACGATATTAAAGTCCATTCTGTTGATCAAGCCATAGAAGCAAAAGCAGATTTATTATTTTCTGTTGACTGTGGAATTGTAGCTTTTGAAACAGCTGAATATGCAAAACAAAAGAAATTGGACTTAATCATTACTGACCACCACCACCCTTCAGAAGATGGCAAAATACCTGATTGTATTGGTGTTGTAAATCCTAACAGAGATGATCCAAATTACCCTGGACATCTATTTACAAATGAATCAAACAAAGATTTCAAGCGTTATCCTTTTGATGCTTTAGCTGGTGTTGGAATTGCATTTAAAGTCATGCTTGCTCTGGCAAAAGAACGTGGTTTTGATGTTAGAGAAATGATTGATGAGCTTGTTGAATATGTTGCTTTAGGGACTGTTGCTGACGTTGCTCCTATGCTTGATGAAAACAAGGCAATGGTTGCTTATGGCTGCCAAAGATTATCCAATACAAGAAAGCCAGGAATTCAACAACTACTTAAAATTGCTGGTGTTAAAGAAGTAGACACTTTTAGTATTGGATTTCAGTTAGGTCCAAGAATCAATGCTATAGGTAGACTTGCTGACGCTGGGACTGCTTTAGATTTGCTTTTAGAAACAAGTGAATCAAGGGCAGAGAAGCTTGCAAAAGAACTTGATAATGCTAACAGAAAACGTCAATTACAACAAGAAAAAGCTGTTGAGGATGCAATAGCTTATGTTGAGCAAAACTTTGATTTAGCCAACACTTACATCTTAGTAGTTGGGCATAAAGAATGGCATCCAGGATTGATTGGTTTAATTGCTGGAAAGCTTGTTGAAAAGTTTAACAAACCAACATTAGTCTGCTCATTCAAAGAAGATGGATATGCTAAAGGTTCATGTAGATCCTTAAGAGATTTCAATATTCTGAATGCTCTTAAATCTGAAAAAGCATGGGCATTATTTAAGAAAAGAGCAGATGGTTCAACTGTATGTGGAGGACATGCTTTTGCTGCTGGATTTGAACTTCCTATAGATAATATTCCAGCGATGAGTGAAGCTTTAAATGAATACGCTGCAAATATTCTTGGTCAACTATCAGAAGTTAAGGTTGTAGATTTTGATTCGAGAATTGAACCAGGCGATATTAATGAGAAAGTCTTTGGTCAATTAGTCAAATTGTCTCCTTTCGGCTCTGGAAATGAAACTCCAATATTCGTATGTACTAAATTGAAAGTTGTCGAAGCTAAAACCTTGACCAGTGGAAAACATTTGAAGTTGAAAGTGTCTGATCCAGATTCAAAACAATGGATAAATGTTAATGCTTGGAGAAAAGGTCATTTAGCAGACTATTTCAAGGAAGGTTCTTTAATTGATTTGGCCTTCACAATGTCAATAGATGAATGGCAGGGTAGAAAGAGCTTAACATTGACAACTGTTGATATAAAACCACACTCAAAGTAATTTATATTTACATTTTATTACTTGCAAACTATAATATAGCCACATTAATATAATTTTAATGTGGCTTATAGGTACATCATGCAAGAAAGTGAAGATTTAAAGAAGAGTGTCAAAAATTTTACTGGTCACCAAGAAAAGCTTGAATTTGCTATTTTGAAATATCAAAAAGCTTTGGCTAGTGGACATGTCAGAATTATTGATAATGCGTATAAAAATGTAATTAAATTGTATCCACCGATGATGCATTTACAAGAATGGTA
>JALRHN010000258.1 GCA_023259575.1 Candidatus Kapaibacterium sp.
ATCTGGCAAGCAATTTAAAATAGTAGTTGACGCAGTACATGCATCTGGAAGCATGTATATTCCAAGATTATTAGAATTATTAGGTTGTGAAGTAATTCCTTTATTTTGCGATAATTCTGGTATTTTTCCCCATATTCCAGAACCGATCCCACAGAATCTATATCAATTGTCGCAAGCTGTCCTAAAACATCAAGCAGACTTTGGGATAGCCATCGACCCAGATGCAGATAGATTAGTTCTTATAGATGAGCATGGCATTCCAATTGGTGAAGAAAAAACAATCGCTTTGTCTGTTAAGTCTTTATTATCCTTTGTAGACATCAATAACACTCATAGTGTTGTAGTTAATCTATCAACTTCAAAAATCACAGATATTATTTCCGAAGAATATAAAGCAAAAACATTTAGAAGTCCGGTTGGGGAAATTAATGTTGTAAAAGCAATGAAACTGCATAATGCAATTATTGGTGGAGAAGGTAGTGGTGGCGTTATTTTACCAAGTTGTCATTATGGAAGAGATTCTTTAGTTGGTATAGAACTAATTATTGCTTTGCTAAGATTTGAACATTCAACTATGAGCATGATATCTGATAGTTTACCCAAAAGATATATAGCTAAAGGTAAATCAAATTGGGATAGAGATCCACAATTACTGTATAAAAAAATAGCGGATACTCTAGGTGATCAAGCGCATAACATTAGATATGATGATGGGATATGGATGGACTTAGGATTGAGTTGGATACATGTTCGAATATCTAACACTGAACCCATTGTCAGATTTATTGCAGAAAGTGATTCAGAGAAAAATGCTGAAAATTATCGCGCATTAATTGAATCTATTGTAATGGACTCAAATACTTGATTCATTCGAACGTTATGCATATTAAATGTATGTTCATCTATGCTTATCGCAAATGTAATATGAAATTCATCAGATATATCTTTTTAGCATTCTTATTACAGATATGTTTAGTCCACATTCAAGCACAACAACAAAACAGCTTGCTAAAAATTGGAAGAGTAAAATATTCAGGTGGAGGGGATTGGTATAATGATCAATCTTCTGAAGTGAATCTTTTATCATACATTAGAAAACATACAACAATTCAAGTAGAACCTAAATATGAATATGTAGATATTTCATCTGATAATATATTTCAATATCCTATACTTTTCTTAACAGGTCATGGTACTGTTAGTTTTTCAGATAATGAAGTAGCTAGATTAAAAGCATATTTAGAGCATGGAGGATTCCTCTATATTGATGATGATTATGGGATGGATGCTTCTATTCGTAAAGAAATGAAAAAGGTTTTTCCATCACAGAATTTTATCGATTTACCCTTTAATCATCCTCTCTATTCATCACATTTTGTTTTCCCAAATGGTTTGCCAAAAATTCATGAACATGATGCAAAAATTCCACAGGGACTAGGCCTTTTTCATAATGGTAAACTATGTGTGTTCTATACTGTAGAAACAAATCCAAGTGATGGTTGGGCAGATCAAGAAATTCATCATGATACTAATGAAAAACGTGAAATTGCCTTGAAAATTGGCACAAATATCATTGTTTACGCTTTAACCAGATAATGTTTATATGAATACGAATCCTATAGAAAAAGGATATGAAGATATTATTAAAAGGCTTGAAGAAGTTCAACATTCAGAGCTTATAAATAATATTATTTCTGGATTACTTATTGGTATTTCATATATATCTATAATTATTCTCATATTTTCTGCATTAGAAGCTTTAGCTCAAGGTAATATTCAAACAAGAACAACATTATTTTATGTAATGGTAATCTTGTCACTAATAGCCCTTGGATTTAATATTTCCCCCTCTGTAATGTCATTAATTGGAGTTGTAAAAAAAGATACATTATATCAATTAGCTAAAAGAGTTGGAGATGTGTACAGCGATATTCGTGATATATTGCTGAATGCAATGCAATTATTAGAATTTAATAAGCAAGGAACTTCCAAAGAACTTGTATATGCTGCTTTTTCACATGCTTCATCATTAACCAGAGGAAAAGATTTTTCTGTAATT
>JALRHN010000259.1 GCA_023259575.1 Candidatus Kapaibacterium sp.
AAGACCTTTTGCATGTGAATAAAAATGCATACTTGAAAGTTTTTGAAAGTCAGGATCTTCCATAAAGATATTAAGACTCTGAGTTTGACAAATATAGATGCCTCTATCAGCTGACATATCAATAATATTCTTTTGTTTAATTTCCCATGTAGTCTTATATAATTCTTTTAGATTATCTGGAATTTCTTGAATATTCTGAATACTTCCATTTTCTAAAAGGATTCTATCCTTCATTTCTTTATTCCAAATACCAAGATTGATTAAATCATTGATAAGATACTTATTAATAATAATGAATTCACCACTTAGTGTCTTTCTTTGGAAAATATTATTAGTAAATGGTTCGAAACTCTCATTAAATCCCATAATCTGCGATGTAGATGCTGTAGGCATTGGAGATAATAGCAAACTATTACGCATCCCATGTTCTTTAATATCTGCTCTTAGTTTATCCCAATCATATCTATCTGATGGTTTTTGATCCCATAAGTCAAATTGGAACATACCATTAGCAATAGGACTGGTTTCAAAAGATGTATAAGCTCCTGAATATTTAGTATTCATGATATCTTTTTCAAATTCATTAACATAATTATCGATATTCTCATTAGAAACGCCATTTTTAATATCTTGAATAATAGCATGACGTTTTTTAGAAAGTTCCATTGATGCCTCTACAGCAGCATGATAAATGGTTTCGAAAATCATCTTATTCAAACTCTTAGAATCATCGCTTTCAAAAGGATAACGCATTTGAACAAAAACATCAGCTAGACCCTGAACACCAATACCAATTGGGCGATGTTTCAAATTTGATACACGAGCTTTTTCCGTGGGATAGAAATTCTTATCAATTACCTTATTCAAATTCTTAGTAATAATCTTAGTTATCTCATGTAATTTCTCAAAATCAAATTCTTTCTTTTCTACATCAACAAAAGAAGGCAAACAAATTGAAGCAAGATTACATACTCCTGTCTCTTCTGGCGATGAATATATTAGAACTTCTGCACACAAATTACTTGATTTAATTGTTCCGAGATTCTTTTGATTACTCTTCTTATTTGCCGAATCTTTAAAGAGAATATATGGAACTCCTTGTTCGATCTGTGCTTCTAAAATTTTAAACCATAGATCTTGAGCATTAATTTGTTTAATATATTTACCTTCTGCTTCGTATTTCTCATACAATGTTTTAAAATCATCTCCATATACATCACTTAGACCACTTGAAGTATTTGGACACATCAGTGACCATTTCTTATTTTCTTTTACTCTTTCCATAAATAGATCAGGAATCCATAGTGCTAGGAATAAATCCCTGCATCTATCTTCCTCGTTTCCATGATTCTTCTTTAATTCTAAGAAAGCCTCAACATCTGTATGCCAAGGTTCAAGATAAACAGCAATACTTCCTAAACGCTTACCTGCTTGATCAATATATCTTGCTGTGTTATTAAAGACCCTAAGCATAGGAATAATACCATTTGATGTTCCATTTGTTCCTTTAATATAACTACCTTTACCACGAATCTGATGAATATGAATACCAATTCCACCTGCATATTTAGAGATCAAAGCGAGTTCCTTTAATGTTTCATAAATACCTACAACACTATCTTCATTCATGCTACATAAGAAACAACTGCTAAGCTGTGGTTTATTTGTTCCAGCATTAAAAAGTGTAGGCGTTGCGTGTGTAAAATATTTCTTACTCATTAGATCGTAAGTTTGTAATACTTCTTTAATATCATTACCATGAATTCCAATTGCAACACGCATCCATAGGTGCTGTGGTCTTTCAATAATCTTTTTAGAAACACGCATAATATATGCCCTTTCTAATGTTTTAAATCCAAAATAATCAAAAAGATAATCCCTTGAATAATCGATATATGAATTAAGTTTTTCCTTATTTTTCATAACAATATCATACATCTCGTCGGAAATCAATGGTACAGAGTTATTATTATTATAGAGGATTTGTACAGTTTCGCTAAAAGATGGTGATGTATTTTTATGATGATTCGAAATAATAATACGAGATGCTAATGTGCTA
>JALRHN010000025.1 GCA_023259575.1 Candidatus Kapaibacterium sp.
AGTAATTCACCATTACCACAACTTTCTATCTCACCAAATCCATTGATTAATGGAAACTTATCTATCACAATTGTCTCAACAAATCTGTGTCACAATGCCCAATTATCAATAAATTCAATAAATGGTGAATCTGTTCATACTATTCAAAAGAATCTCGATGTATCGATTGGTGAGCATACAATTAATGCTTCATTACCACAATTGCCATCAGGTACATATTTTGTTTCGCTCATCTGTGGACAATCCAAAATTACAGTGCCATTAACAATTCAGCATTAAATAAGATATTCTATGCGATTCTATACATCATTACTACTGTTTTTCTTCGTTCTTTATATTCAGAATTTATCTGCAGCTACTTCAGATTTCAATTCTTTGATTAAAGGAAAAAAGGAATCAATAATTGCAAATCCACAAGGATTACAAAATACTTTACATTCCTTTTTATTAGAAAAAGAGAGGGTAATTGCTACTTTTTCTGAATTAGATAAAATATTGGTACTAGATAATTTTCCTATAGGAAAAAATCAATTATCAACTGTAGAGTTAACTATTTCACCTAGTAGCGTAGATTCTAGAACAAAAGTTTTTATTGGAAATCAACAGATTCCTTTACCCTTTGTATCTAGTTTTATTGGTTCAATACCCAATGAACCTGGTTCATCTGTATTATTAACCACATCACAAGGACATATTTATTGTTGGATCATGAGATCTAGCGGTGAACAATTTGTTGTAACGCCATCTCATACACTTTCACTAGATAATGAGCATCATATACTAAGTCAGAATGAATTTATACACGATGATAAAACAGCACAAGCTAAATGTTTAACCGATGAAAAACCGAATAATCTTCCAACACCACAAGAACTGTTTGAAAAATATTCAAAAGGGGAGAAAACCCTTACGAATGAAATGCTTGAACTTCCAGTAATAGTAGAGTCTACAAGTTCATTCTTTAATGGACCAGGAAGAAAAGACTCTATCAGTGCAGTTCAATATATTATTGCATTATTTAATGGCATTAACTCATTGTATCGTAAAGAGTTAAATGTTAATATAATTATTCCAAAGATTGTTGTTTGGACAGCTTCTAATCAAGACCCATATCAAAATGATGGATCGAATACACCTGCTTTATTGCAAGAAGTTGAATCACGTTGGAATACCAATACAAAAGATAAGAGAGCGATAGTTCATTGTTTAGATGCTGTTGGAAGTTCTGGAACAGGCAATGGAACATTTGTTTTAGGAATAGCTAATGGAATCGGGAATATATGCGATGGTGAGGTATCTCAAGCATATTCTGTCAGTGGAATCTTTAGAAATAGTATTATCCCATCAAATGCTTACAGTAAAGATATCGTTACAATAGCACATGAATTAGGACATAATATTGGAGCATATCACACTCATAATTGTTGGTTTTGGAAACCTGCATTGGATTCATGTTTAACCAGTGCATCAAATTATGCTGGTCAAATTTCATATTCACAAGAATCTTGTAATAAAAGTGCTCCTAAACCTGTTTTTGGTTCTATTATGAGTTATTGTCATTTAACCAATAATAAAAATGCCGTCGATTTTACTTTTTTACCAAGAGTGTATACATATTTACGCCAATTCTTAGAATCGAAATCTTGTATTCAACCTGCTCAAAAACCTCAAGTACATATGATCTATCCTTGGGGTGGACAAACCTTTGTAGTTGGAAAAGTCATGTCTATAGAATGGACATCTGTTAATGTACAAACTGTAACATTAGAATACAGTATCAATGGTGGCCAAACGTGGGAAACGATTTCCAAAAATATACCTGCGATTTCACAACAAGCAATAAATGGACAAGGTATATATAATTGGAATATTCCTAATACACCTACTACTCAAGGGAGAATAAGAGTATTTGATCAATCAAATCCCATATATCAAGATACATCATGGGTGAATTTTTCTATTGAAGCACCTACTTTGAATTTTGGTACAGATTTAAGTAAAAAAGTAATTGGTATAAAAGAACTTGTACCTTTAGCTTGGACAAAAAAATTAGTTGATAAAGTAAAACTTGAAATATCTATCGATGCAAAACAATCATGGCAAACAATTTCTGCTTCATTAGCAAGTAATTCTTCAACTGTCAATGTACCGGATATCACAGCTAAAGAATGTTTTTTCAAAGTAACTTCATTAGAAGATTCCACTTTGTTTTCTATTACTGGTCCATTTGAACTGGCCAAAGAACAATTAACCATTATCCTTCCTAAACCTAATGATACATTATGTGTCGGAAAACAAAATTTGATTACATGGAAATCAGAGAATATTGCTTTTGGTAGAGTTAATACACAATATTCTACTAATAATGGAGCAAGTTGGACTGCTACGAATACATTAGGCAATGATGCTGTGTCTGGACTATTCAATTGGCAAATTGATAAAAAGTTGGATTCATCTCGTGCATTAATTCGAATTGTATATAAACAAGATACATCATTAATTACATCGATTATACCTGTTTTTATTACTTCGAAAAGCCCTTGTTCTTCGATTTCTTCAATCACGAATATAGATATTGATAATATTCAATCATCAATAATTCCTAATCCAGCAGAACAATTGATTACGATCACTTTATCTGCAAAACAGATATGTGATAATGCTACAATCTCTCTCTTTGATATACAGGGTCGGACACTATCTATAATCAAGGAAGCATTAAGCATTGATAATAATCCAATTTCACTTCAATATTCTGTGGAACATTTAAGTGCTGGAGTTTATTATATATCAATTACATGCGAACATTCTACATCAACAATTCAATTCACAAAGAAATAATCGAAGTATATGTTAAATAGTCTTATTGCAAAGTCACTGCCTTTTATTCCCAAAACAATTGTTAAAACTGTCGCCTCTCGATATATAGCAGGAGAGTCTTTACAGAATGCAATAGCAACTGTACAGCACTTAGATTCGATTGGTGCTTGTTCCACAATTGATGTTTTAGGTGAATTTGTAATATCAAAAGAACGTTCTATTCATGAAAGAGATGCCTCTTTAGAGGTAATTCAAGCAATTCATACTCATTCTTTGCCTGCATATCTATCAGTGAAACTAACTTCTCTTGGCCTTGATATAGACCAAGAATTTGCATATGAAAATGTAAAATTATTAGTTACTAAGGCAAATTCATGCGGGTTATTTGTAAGAATGGACATGGAGAATAGTCCATATACAACACAAACTCTTGATTTTTATCGAAGGCTCAGGAAAGAAGGGTTTACCAATATAGGAATTGTTATCCAAGCATATATGAAACGCAGTGAATCAGATATTCTAAGTGTATTAGAATATGATCCAGATATACGCTTGTGCAAGGGAATTTATAATGAATCAGCAGATATTGCATTTAAAGATCCTGCTGAAATAAGAGAGAATTATAAAAAACTCCTAAGAATTCTATTAAGAAATGGGAAAAAAACAGGTATTGCAACGCATGATGAGAGCTTAATAATTGATGCAGAAAACTATATACAGCAACATGCTATTCATTCAAATAGATATGAATTTCAAATGCTTTTAGGCGTAAGAGAAGAAAGAAGAAATCAATTAATCTCGGCTGGACATGCTATGAGAATCTATGTACCATTTGGCAATGATTGGTATGGATATTCTGTAAGAAGATTGAAAGAAAATCCAAAGATAGCAGGATATGTATTCAAAGCAATGTTCGTAAAAGGTTGATAATTAATATGATTACAATTACGAAGAATATATGTATTGGACTTTTCTCGATTATAATGTCGATTGGTTTAAGTTCTTGTTCATCAATTATTTCAGACCAAACACTATCAATTGGAACATTTAATATTGCATGGTTAGGCGATGGTATTGATGATACAATCCAAAGAGATGAATCAGATTATAAAAGAATAGCCGATATCATTCAAGAAAGTGGAGCTGAAATATTATGTCTACAAGAAATAGAGAATAGTACATCTTTAGATAAGCTGATTACATTTATCCCACAGTATAAATATATTATTGGCAAAGGAGGTCGTTCTCAAAATGTAGCTGTATTATACAAGCCATCTGTTTCTATAGACAAATCATATGAATATCTACCAATTGCTGTTGACCCCAATCGAAATCGTCCAGGACTAGTATTCAATGCCAAAAAAGGCAATTTTGACTGTACAATTATGGTGGTACATTTTAAGTCATCTTCAAGATTTGATTCTACAGAAGCACTAAAAATCCAAGCACGACAAATGAGATATAAGCAAAGTGAAGTAGCGAGTTTATGGGTTGACTCACTCTTACAACATACCAAAGAGAAAGATCTTTTTATTATTGGTGATTTTAATGATTTTCCAAAACGAGTTAAAGATCCAACCTTAACCCCATTGGTACAAAATCCATCTCTGGTATTCCTTAGTGAAAACCTTAAAAGCTGCAAATTCCCAAATCTTTTCGGTATAGATCATATAGTTACAACCAAAACGAGTGTTCAACGATTTAAAAAAGATAGTGAATTCATTATTAATACACGATCAATGTATGATGATAAAATCGCAGATAAGATCTCGGATCACTGTCCAATATTAATGCAATTTGATATTCAACAACAAGATAATGATTAATACAAGTAAACACTTTCGGTATATATTTTTATGTATGTTCTTTTTGCCATTACTTGTATCAACAAGTTTAGCGCAACCATTTAAATCTGTTCTCGATTGGCAAATGGCAAATTCGAATAGATGTGTTCAGGCAATTCTTGCAAAGGATTTTGTTAAAGCACATAGTTTTTTTACACCTGAGATGAAAAATGAATTCCCAGCAGACACATTAAGACTCTTTTGGGAACAATTTGAAAAAAAAGCTGGACGAATTATCAAGAAATTTGATACAAGAATAGATATTGATCCAGATGATACAAATCTTGTTGCTATTGTTCATTCATTACGATGTGCTACAGGGAATTGG
Source organism: Candidatus Kapaibacterium sp. (assembly GCA_023259575.1). Taxonomy (GTDB): domain Bacteria; phylum Bacteroidota; class Ignavibacteria; order Kapaibacteriales; family UBA961; genus UBA961. The sequence goes on from JALRHN010000025.1 coordinate 4,993, forward strand.
GATATTAGAACTGCATTTAAATCAACTCCAGAAATTGATGGTTTTTTTATAGCCCAGTTTAAGCCAAAATATGGCAAACATACCTATACAGTTCCTGAATATGCTAATGCAGACTCTGTAAAAGTTAGAGATTTAGTTATAGGTAAAGGAACTGATTGGGAAATTAATGGAACACTTACTTTACCATTGGCAACGGGTAAATATCCATTCATTATTATTATTCATGGAAGCGGACCATTAGACGAAGACGGTACCTATGTAGCAAATAAACCATATGCTGATTTAGCTTGGGGTTTAGCATCAAGAGGAATTGGGGTATTACGTTTTGAAAAAAGGACAAGAGCATATTATTCAACAATAAGATCAAAAAAAATCCAAGTAACTCCAGATTTTGAAAGTACGGAAGATGCCATTGAAGCTTTTAAAGCCTTGAAACTTTTTAAAGAAGCAGATTCCAATTCTATATTTTTATTAGGTCATGGAACGGGAGGGATGATCATACCTAGGGCTGCACAAAAAATTAATGGTTTAAAAGGAATGATAATGCTTGGAGCACCTTCAAGACCACTTGAAGATGTTTTATTAGATCAATTAGAATATGTACTTACCTTAGATACAATAATTGATATTGCAGACGCTAAAAAGAAATTAGAAAAGATAAAGAAACAACATGCAGCTGTTAAATCTAAATCACTTTCACCAGATACTCCAAATGAGCAACTATTGCTTGAAACTCCAGCACCATATTGGTTATCTTTAAGAAATTATAATCCCGCTGAATTAACAAAGTCATTATCCATACCATGTTTTATCGCTTATGGAGAAAGAGATTTTCAATCTTCCGTTAAAGACTTTGATCTATGGAAAAAGTCCTTGTCTTCATCTAAGCAACATGCAAAAAATCTTTATAAAAAATATCCATCATTGAATTATCTCTTTATGGAAGGAGTAGGGAAGGCTAGTCCAATGGAATATACGATTTATGATCATGTAGATAAACAAATAATCGAAGATATCGACCAATGGATAAAAGAGTTGATTAAAAAGTAATGAAAGCCCTGATATTCAGGGCTTTTTAGTGAACAATCTACATACTACAAACCTATAATGTCAACTTCTAAAACAGCAAGTAAGAAGTAACTGTCTACACATTCTATATCTATACTCATCGCCATTATTACCATGAAAAACGAATTTTCACATTCTGATTATATTATTATTGGTGCAGGAGCTGCAGGACTTTTTGCTGCAGGAAAGTTAACACAGTTAGGAAAAACAGTAAGAATTATAGATTCTGAAGACAAACCAGGTAAAAAAATTCTCATTTCAGGAGGTGGATATTGTAATTTTACTAATATCCATACAAATCCATCACACTTTATTTCAGATAATCCACACTTTTGTACTTCAGCATTATCTAGATATTCCCCATATCAATTTATTGAGTTAGTAGAAAAATATCATATACCATATCATGAAAAAGTATTAGGACAAATGTTCTGTGATACTTCGGCAAGAGATATTGTAAGAATGTTAATGTCTGAAATTCACCAAAATACATTCACATTAGAATTACAATGTAAAGTAAAGGCAGTAACAAAATCTGATATTTTTTTTGTTCATACAGATAAAGGAATGTATACATCACAAAGTGTTATTGTATCCAGTGGAGGACTTTCTATTCCAAAAATGGGTGCTAGTTGTATTGGATATGATATCGCATTGTCTTTTGGACATACAATTATCCCAACTAAACCTGGATTAGTCCCATTGATTGTTTCAGAGGATACATTTCCTTGTTCAGAATTAGCTGGTTTGTCGATTCAATCCGAAATTCAAACTGAAAAATCTCCAATATTTAAAGAAGGTTTATTGTTTACCCATAAAGGACTAAGTGGCCCTGCAATATTGCAAGCTTCTTCATATATTAATGATTCACCTACCATTAATATTAATACCCTGATTAATCCATCACATTATGCTACAATTGTTCAAGGCAATTTTGGAAAAATGGATTGGAAAAATGCATTATCAACTATATTTCCTAAACGCTTTGCATATGCTTGGGCACAATATCATAAGCAAAGTGAAACATATTCACATTATAGTGTAAAAACAAGAACATCGTTTGCAGATCAACTCATGAATTGGCAACCAATAATTAATGGCAATGAAGGATATGCAAAAGCAGAAGTAACTGTAGGTGGAGTAAATACAAAAGAATTATCCTCAAAAACTATGATGTCTAATAAAATACCTCATCTATATTTTATTGGAGAAGTCGTAGATGTAACCGGACATCTTGGCGGTTATAATTTTCAATGGGCTTGGGCATCAGCAAATGCCATCTCAATATCATCTAATTAAGGTATATATATGGCAAAACAGATATTTTCAGCACATAATCTTACTAAATCATATCATGAAAAAGTACTATTCGAGCAAATCGGTATAGGAATTATGGAAGGTGAGAGAATTGGTATCATTGGTCGTAATGGGATAGGGAAAAGTACACTTTTAAAATTAATAGCTGGGCTAGAAGAACCAGATGATGGAATTGTAGCAATTTCAAAAGAAGTACGAATCGAATATTTGTCGCAATTACCAAGCTTTGCACATCAACAAACATGTATACAAGCTGTAATGGAAGCAAAACAACATATCATTACTATGAGAAATAGATATGATGAACTATGTGATATTGCTTCGAATGCATCAATGACAGATGAACAACAAGAAGAAATGCATGATTTGGCTTTAAAAATTGACAATGAACAAGGCTGGGGATTAGATACAGAAGCAACAATCTTATTATCAAAATTAGGAATTACAGATCTTCACAAAGATGTAATGTCTTTATCTGGTGGACAAAGAAAAAGAGTTGCATTAGCAAGAGCTTTATTATCTGAACCGGATTTATTGATATTAGATGAACCAACAAATCATCTTGATGCAGATTCTGTGCAATGGTTACAAGATAGGCTTCAACAATCTCATAAAGCATTATTATTAGTTACACATGACAGATATTTTTTAGATGCTATTTCAACAAGAATTATAGAATTAGATCAAAAAAAGTTGTTTAGTTATGATGGTAACTTTGAATATTATTTAATGAAAAAAGAAGCCAGAACAGAAATTGAGGAAGCAACTGCAGAACATGAAAGAAATAAACTGAGAACTGAATTAGCTTGGCTTCAAAAAGGGGCTAAAGCTAGAAGAACTAAGCAAAAAAGTAGAATTGACTGGATAGCAAAAATGCAGTCTGAACCCAAACCAGAAGAACAAAAACAAATTAACATAGAAGTAGGAAATCGTTTTTTAGGCGGAAAATTAATTGATGCAGTTTCAATTAGTAAATTTCATAAACAAGAGTATTTGTTCAAAGATTTCACCTATAGAGCTGCACCCGGTGATCGTATTGGAATCATTGGACCTAATGGTGCAGGTAAATCAACATTATTAAATGTTCTTTCTGGAAGGCTGCAACCAGATACAGGCTATGTATCAATAGGAGATACAGTTACGATAGGTTATTTTGACCAAGAAGTAAAAACATTAAAAGAAAACGATACCCTGATTGCTAATTTACGTGAAGTAGCAGAATACATTGATACAGGAGTTGGTAGAGAACGATATTTAACTGCAAAAGATTTATTAGATAGATTTTTATTTCCAGCTAAACAACATTATTCATTAGTACATACATTATCTGGTGGAGAAAAAAGGCGATTAGCCGTTCTTCGAACATTGATGGGAAATCCAAATGTTCTTATGTTTGATGAGCCCACAAATGATTTTGATATTCAAACTTTAGGTGCATTAGAAGAGTATCTAGATAGTTTTAAAGGTATTCTCCTCATTGTTTCTCATGATAGATCATTTTTAGATAGAACCGTTGATAGAATTTATTCTTTTGAAAACAATGGAAAAATCAAAGAATATCCTGGAAATTATTCTGCATATTTAGAGAAAAAAGAACAAGCAGATCAACAGAACTCTCAAATATCTAATAAAGAAGTAAAAACTCAGATTCAACATTCTACTCAGACAAAAAAAGGATTATCATTTCATGAGAAAAATGAGTTTGAGAAATTAGAAAAAATAATTGCAGAACATGAAATTCAACTAAATGCAATGGCAAAGCTACTAGAAGAAATACCTCCACATGAATATCAAAAAATTGCAGATATTTCACAACAAATGTCTTCTTTGGAAACAGAATCTGAAAATAATATGATGCGATGGATTGAATTGTCGGATAAACAAGTCAAGAATTAATAATATTAACTGCTTGGCACTTAAAATGCTATCTATATAAGAACAGTATTATCAGAAATTATATATATAATATCTATGCTAAAAGAGCTATTAAAACCTGATTTACAAGACTTAATCCGTACAAGGAATTGGACAGCCTTAAGGGAAGTATTGTCTTCTTGGACTACTCCTGAAATTGCAGATTTATTAATGGATTTAGACAATACAGACCAGGTTTTACTATTTAGAAGCTTAGAAAGAAATTTATCAGCTGAACTGTTCTCGTATTTAGAACCAGAAGATCAAGACTCTTTATTACATCAATTAACAAATCAAGAAACTAGAGAATTATTAACTGGTTTATTACCCGATGATAGAACAACATTATTGGAAGAATTACCAGCTGAAATGACTCAGAGATTGCTATCTCTGTTATCTCCAGAAGACTTAAAAGAAGCAAGATTCTTACTTGGATATCCCGAACAGAGTATTGGGCGTTTAATGACAGTGAATTTTGTGTCTGTTAGGTCTGAATGGTCGGTTTCTGAAGGTTTATCATATATAAGAACACATGGTCGAAAGAGTGAAACAATCAATCGAATCTATATTACAGATTCTAGAGGTTGTTTAAAAGATGATGTTCCATTACGATCTTTCATTTTTGCTGATCCTGATAGCAAAATTTCTACATTAATGGATAATACTGCAGTTTCATTATCTGCATTCGAAGATCAAGAACAAGCAGTAAAGGTAATGGAAAAATATGATATTTCAGAGATTCCAGTAATTGATTCTGCCGGAGTATTAATTGGCATCGTAACCTTTGATGATGTAATGGATATTCAAGAAGAAGAGGCTACAGAGGATTTTCAGAAATTTGGGGGTATGGAAGCTTTAGAAAAACCGTATGATGCAACTGCTTTATTATCTATGATTAAGAAAAGAGCAGGGTGGTTAATTCTTTTATTTTTAGGAGAAATGTTAACAGCCACTGCTTTAGGTTATTTTGAACAAGAATTACAAAAAGCCGTCATACTTTCTATGTTTTTACCTTTAATTATATCTAGTGGTGGTAATTCTGGTTCTCAAGCTGCTACTTTAATTGTTCGTGCTTTATCATTAGGAGAAATCAGTTTAAAGGACTGGTGGTTTGTTTTACAAAGAGAATTACTATCTGGTTTATTGCTTGGTTGTGTTCTTGGAATAATTGGATTTTCAAGAATCATTATATGGTCTATGATAAGTAATGTTTATGGAGATAATTCTATTCAAATAGGATTAACAGTGGGTGTTTCCCTAATTGGTGTTGTAATGTGGGGAACATTATCTGGTTCTATGTTGCCATTATTAATGAAACGATTAGGTTTTGACCCGGCCACATCCTCTGCACCTTTTGTAGCTACTTTAGTGGATGTAACCGGGATAATAATTTATTTCTCAGCGGCTGTTTGGTTTCTTCGTGGAACTCTTCTGTAAGACTCAAATTTTCTATTAAAAGGTGGTTTATATTCATGTCTTGGAGATTCCATACATGTTTCCGAGCATGAACAATTGGTTTTAGCAACGCATTCTAAACATTGAAAATGTTGTCTATGACAATCAAAATTACCGCAATTTACATAGGAATCTGTAGGCTTTCCGCAATGAACACAATGTGAAATCAAGTTGGCATCTTCTGTATGATTTATTGGTACTGAAACTCTTTCATCAAATACATAACATGTACCATCAAATAATGCACCTTTTACTTCAGCATCCTTACCATAGTTTACAATACCACCATGAAGCTGATATACTTCATTAAAACCTTGTTTTAATAAATACGCAGATAATTTTTCGCAACGAATCCCACCAGTGCACTAGGTTAACATCTTTTTATCTTTAAAATCAGATAAATTTTTCTCGATCCACTCGGGGAATTCCTTAAAAGACTCTACACTTGGCCTAATAGCACCTTTAAAATGTCCTAAATCCCATTCATAATCAGTTCTTCCATCTATGATCACAATATCAGGATCTTGCATCATGTCATACCATTCTTTTGGTTGAAGATATGTACCTGTTTTTTCTAATGGATTTACATCTTCTGATAATCTAAATGTTACTAATTCCTTTTTTGGCCTTACAAACATCTTTCTAAATGTATGTTCAGGTTCTTCATCAATCTTAAACCACATATCATGAAAACGAGGGTCTTCATGCATTATTCGCATATATTCTTGTGTTTGTTCAACAGTTCCGGATACAGTACCATTAATTCCCTCATGAGCAAATAAGATTCTCCCTTTTAATTCTAATGATTTACATAATTCTAAATGCTTTTTTGATTCTTCAATTGGATTATCAATTGTTACATATTTATAGTATAACAATACACGATAAGGAAGTGAATGAGTAGTTTGTTGTGACATCATACAATTGTTTTTTATTAATTATTGAAGTAAAGTACGTAATCCACCAATATTACCATTACTCATAAGTACAATAATATTATGCGGTTGTGCACATTCTTTAATATAGGAAATAGCCTCTTCGCCCCAAAGTGAGTCACTTCTTTGAACAGAATAAGATTGTAAACCTTTGGAAGCATAATGTTGTAATAAAAGGGGAATATCAAGTCTTTCGGATTCTTTATACCGTTCTGGACGATTTACCGGACCAATAATCACACTTTTACAGCCATCGAAACATTCTGCAAATTCTTTCTGAAATATATTTCTTGTTGTAGTATTTGATCTAGGTTCAAAACATGCAATAATCTCACGATGTGGATATTTTGTTTTGATTGCTTTTATTGTTTCTGAAATTGCAGTTGGATGATGCGCAAAATCATCAATAATGATACAATTATTCCATACAGCAATTTCTTCCATTCTACGTTTTGGTGCTTTAAACGTAGCTAATCCTTTTTTGATTTCTTCTACGGATAATCCAGCATGAAAACACGAAGCTAATGCCCCTACAGCATTTCTTATATTATGTTCACCGCTCATAGAAAAGGTAAAAGTACCAAAGAATGATTGTTTATACTGTACAGTAAAAACAGTAGATATTTCATCTGTTTTAATTTCTGATATATGCCAATCAGCCTTAGGGTGTAAGCCAAATGTTTCTACTTGTGTATAAGCATCAAGAGCAATATCACATGTCTCAATAAAATCTGCACAAGTAATCAAATATCCATTTGATGGGATAAGACGAATCATAGTTTTAAATGATTTTCTTATATCATCAAGAGAAGCAAAGATATCTGCATGATCGAATTCTAATGCATTGATTACAACAATAGTGGGTGAATAGTGAAAAAACTTGCTTCTTTTATCATAGAAAGCAGTATCATATTCATCACCTTCAATTACAAAAATTCCTTTATCAGTATTGTGTAATTCATCTGGTACAGGCCTACATCCAGAATCAAATCCATTAGGAATACCACCAATTAAAAAACCTGGTTGCTTTCCTGCATCTTCAAATAACCAAGCAGCTATAGAAGTAGTTGTTGTTTTACCATGTGTACCAGTAATAACAATAGAAGTATTATGTGCTATTAATTCATCATGAACAATAGCAGGCATGGATGTATAGGGTATTCTATGGTTTAGGACATATTCTAATTCTGGATTCCCTCTACTGATTGCATTTCCAATAATAACCATGTCTGGATGAGAAGATTGTATATTCTCGGGATTAAAAGAATGGAACATATTAATTCCATTCTGTTCCAAAAATGTGCTCATTGGTGGGTAAATTCCAGAATCACTTCCAGATACTGTAAAACCTTTTCTGGCACAAGCTACTGCAACATTTCCCATAGCAGAACCAGCAATACCAATGAAATAGAGACTTTTTTTCATATCAAACGTTCACTAAACAAATAACCGAGAACAAAAAACATAATAGCACAGCCACATAATCCGATAGTTAATCCCCATCTAAAATATAAAGTAGTTACTTCTGATGCAGAAGGATTAGTAATCATATAATCAACTTGAACTATAGTACCTACAGAATACAAAGGAGCAGAAGACCCAGTTGCATCAGTAAATGTATGTGATATATGTGAGCTATCTTTAAAGCGAACTATAGGATAATATCTACCTGATTCAGTGTCTTCTGTATAGGATAAAATTATACCATTTGTAGAATATTTATCTGAAAGATCTACTAATTCAACGATGCATGCTATAAAAGAGAATATGAGAAACAGAGCAGATATCGCCCACAGAAGTATTCCTAAAGGTGGAATGATAAGATTTCTGAAAGCTATATCTTTCATTATTTAGATGTACTATTATTTTTAAGCCAATTTTTAGCACTTAAGCTACCCAGCTTTGCAGCTTTTTTAAACAATTTCATTTGTTGTTTGGTATCTCCATTTTTAGCATAAATTGTACCCATTGCAAACCAGTATTCACCATTTTTGGGTTCAAGTTCAGATGCTTTTTGCCAATATCCCATAGCAGATACATTATCCTGTAAACTTGCATGAGATAATCCTAATGCATACCAATATTCTGCTTGTTTAGAATCTATAGCAAGTACTTTTTGAAAATACTCTATAGCCTCTTTATCTTTTTGTAAATAGTGTAATGATAAACCAGCATTATAGAGTGCTTTTATATAGAGTGAATCATAAAGCAAAGCATTTCTAAAAAATTTAAATGCTCTTAAAGTATCACCCAAAGACAATGTTACTAAACCAGCATTATTATAATAAACGGGGTTTTCCAAATCAAATAATAATGCAGAATTAATAGCACTTATTGCACTATCGGGCTGTTCAATAGAATAATAAAGCATACCTAGATTATTAAATGCTTCTGAATAATCTGGTTTCATCATAATAGCTTGTTTATATGCTTTAATTGCTTTATCAGGTTGTTTAGAAAGATTTAAAGCATTACCTAATCCTAACCAAGCTTCGCTTAAGGTAGAGTCTGTTTGTAAAGCGATTCTAAATGAAATAATTGCTGTATCAATATTATTAAGCGCTAACAATGAATTTCCTAATTCTTGATAAGCCTCTGCATATGTATTTTTTAAGAGAATAGCTTTCATTAAACATTGAGATGCATTATCATGATATTGGCCAACTTGAAATGTTTTTCCCATATAAAACCATATTTCAGGTTTTAATGAATCTATCGTCAAACAAGAACGATAGACAGTAATTGCATCATCGAGATTCCCCAATGAAGTTAATGCAATACCTTTTTTTAACAATATTGACATATCATTTGGAGTACCATTTAATAAGTCTTCATAAGCAAGTATTTCTGACTTATACTCTGCATTCATATGTAATGCATGAGCATATTTTAAGATTAGTTCTTTATCTTTACTTGTAGTTAATGCAATTTGGTATGCTTGTATTGCTTCTGGATACAATTTTTGATTCATCAATGAATCGGCCTTGATAATCATATTATCATCACGTACAGATGGATTTTGTGCTTGTGCACAATAAACACTGCTAATCAAAGCAAGGAATAAAGAAATGAATACTCTTTTTATACGAATAGTTCTCATAAGTTTACTGTTTCCATGTTATAGTGTCTTGTGTCAAGACACTACTATTGATGCTTTTAGAGAAGAATACTATGCTATCAATACAACTAGTATGGGCGTATTGGGAAGCTGGGCATTATTAAATATTACTACTGGTATTTATGGCTCTTTATATTCGCAAGAAGATAAAAAAGCATTCTGGCAAATGAATGCAGGTTGGAACATTATCAATATTGCAATTGCCGGCTTTGGTTATTATGCAAAGCCGGAATTATATGATATTCAATCTGCAATACATCAACAGTCTTCTATGCAACAATTACTTGCACTAAATATTGGATTAGATATTGCATATATGATTGGTGGCTTATATCTAAAAGAAAAATCTAATACCACTTCACAAGCTCAATTACTTGGCTTTGGTAATAGCCTGATTGTTCAAGGAGCTTTTTTATTATTATTTGATTGTGCTCTTTATACAACCCATCATCAACATGGGAAGCACTTAGAAACAATTATAAAACATATCTATCCAATGTCATCAGGAATAGGGTGTAGTATTCCTTTTTAGAACGCTATATTATTCTTTTTACATATTTCTTGAGCTTGAGCATATCCAAGTTTTGCAGCTTTTTGAAAATATTCAATTGTCTTTTCTCTATTTCCTAATTTATCATACGATGCTGCCATATTATGATAAGCAACAGCATAATTAGGATTAGCAGCTACTACTTTAGAAAATGCATCAATTGCTTGAGGTAATTTATTGCTAAAATAATAGTATAAACCAGTATTGTTTCCTGCTTCAGCTGGATTACCGATCTTATTGAAACAAGATGCTAATTCTAAATATGAAGCTACATAATCAGGCTTTAACTGAACTGCTCTATTATATGATTCAATTGCTTTTGGCATATCATTCATAGCAACATAAGAATTACCAATATTAAAGAAAGCCTCAACAAATTTTGGATTTTTCTCTATGGCTTTTTTATAATTTGTTATAGCTTTATCATATTGTTTTAAAGAATGATATGCTACGCCTAAATTATTATAACCTAATGATGTATCTGGTTTTACCTCTAATGCTTTATTGAATTGGTCAATTGCCTTTTGGAATTCATTTGTTTTTGTATACAAGAAACCAAGAGAATATAATGCATCTAAAGACTTAGGATTTGATTCCAAAGCTGATTGTAAAGATGCAATAGCTTTTTCAGGTAAATTTTGCATAACATAAATTTTACTCTGAACAATATTAGCTTCAGTGTTTTTTGCATCTTCTGTTAATGCTTTACTTATTTCTTCTTGAGCTCTGTCTACTTCTCCAGAGCGCATAAACATTTCGGCCTTAAATGTTAAAAAGTCTATATTGGATGGCCCTTTAGAACAATGTATTTGCATCATACACATACATATGATGCCAGCAGATAATAAAAGATTGTTTACAGATTTCATGTCTTCTCTCCTTAAGTTGATTATTTAGAAACGATTTTGTTTTCTAATGAATGAATAATGTTCTTTATGTTTTCTTGTTTTTTGCTATCACCAAGTTGGTTATAAACAATTTCTAATTGCTTATAGGCTTCTAAGAAATCGGGTTTTGTTTGTACACATAATTCTAAATGTCTAGCAGCATCTAAAGAATTATTGATTGCAAAATATGCTAATCCGGCATTAAAATGGGCTTCATATAATGATGGATTAATCTTGGCTGCCTCTAAAAAATAGGGAATACTTTCTAGAGTTTTTTTATCTGCAGCTAAAATCATTCCTGTATAATTATTATATGATGCTAAATCCTTATTACTTTTAGCAATTGCAGCTAAATACTTATATGCTAGCGTCATAGATGGATTAAAACTGATCGCCATTTTAAATACACGCTCTGCATCTGCATTATTACCAGATTTAAAAAAGGTAACTCCCATAAATAGCCATGCTTCAGCATAATCAGGACGCAATTGAACTGCACTTTGATAATGTTGTAAGGCTTCTGAATAATTGCCTTTTCTTGCTAAAGTATTGGCTAAATCATAATGAATTTCTTGATCTTTAGGGGCTATAGATAATGCTTTATTATAAAAATTCAAAGCTAGTTGAGTATTATCTAAATTAACATAGGCTGATGCCATATTTTGATACAATTTTGCATCATTCGTATTAGTGGTTAAAGCTTGTTCATAATGATTCAATGCTTTGGTATACTTCCCAGTTTTAGAATATATATTTCCTAATATAAAATGAGCATCAAAATTAGTAGGACTCATTGTTAATAATGAATTCAGTAAAGAAATAGCTTCTTCATATGAATTCTGTAGATAATATATTGTCCCCAATTTTTGATATGCTTCAATAAATGACTCATCTGCTTCAATTGCTGATTTATATAAAGAAATCGCTTTAGCAATATCCCCATCAGTAGTTGCCTTTTCAGCCTGAATATAAAAATCTTTTGATGAATTTTCTGAACAAGAATAACTACAAATACCTAAAGCCAATATGAGCATTAATCTGAGGATCATAAAGGATTGAGTCTGTACAGATGAAACTTTCATAGTTTATGTAATATCTTTGAAAAATACATGTGCAAAATAATAGTTTTTTTGCTCTTATTAGCAGTAAGAAAATAAGCATGTATTTTTGCATCATGAATTATTCTTTTTTTTTAGTAGCAGGCGATCCCTCTGGTGATGCTCATGCAGCATTACTGATGAAAGAGCTTAAGATCATTTTTCCTAATGCCATTTTTACAGGTATTGGTGGACCATATATGCTTGCCGAAGGATTGAATTCCTTGGTGCATTTTGATTCAATGAATATTGTTGGTTTTTGGGAAGTCATCAAACATTATCCTTTTTTAAAAAAGGCTTTAAACCTCTGTGAACATGAAATCTCAAATGGATCATACCATGCTTTTATAGGAATTGATTATCCAGGTTTTAATATGAGGCTTGGAGCAATTGCTAAACAAAAAGGGATACCCTCTATTTGCTATATAGCCCCGCAATTATGGGCTTGGGGAAGTAATAGAGCACAACAAGTAAAAAAGTCTACTGATCTTATCATGACAGTGTTTCCTTTTGAACAGGCTTACTTTTCTTCTTTTGATATTGAAACTGCTTTTGTAGGACATCCCATTTTAGATAATCCTCTGTTTATTCATGAGTTTTCTGAACATAGAGATAACACAATTTGCTTGATGCCTGGATCTAGAAGTCAAGAATTATATAAACATTTGCCTTTGATGAGACCTATAATTGAAGAATGCAAAAAGAGAGATCTAAAGCCTTTACTCTGTATACCAGAAAGACTTATCGGTCATCCCGGTCTAAAACAATTTTCACAAGATGAAATTTCTACGAATGCACGTGAATGTATGAGAACTGCACAAGCAGGTATTGTTAAAATTGGTACAAGCACTCTAGAAGCCGCATTACTTGGTATGCCTTTTATCTCTTATTATAAAACATCATTTATTTCATATCTGATTGCAAAAAGTAAAATTCATCTACATAGTATATCTCTTCCAAATATACTTTTAGATAAAAATCTGATACCTGAGCTTATTCAGTCTGATGCACAAGCACAATCTCTACACAATTCTCTTTTTTCTTTATTAGATGATCCAATTGCTATACAAAATCAAGTTCAAGGTTTTCATGAAATTCGAAATTTACTTGGTGGCCCAGGCGCTAGTAAAAGAGCAGCATTTACAATAGAACACTATCTTAAGAATAGGTTATGAAACTAT
>JALRHN010000260.1 GCA_023259575.1 Candidatus Kapaibacterium sp.
TGAAAGAATTTATAAAAATATATATGCTAAAGGTAAAACTGGTTCTGTTTTTCAATTCGCTTCAAAAGGTATGCAGGATGCTCTTAAGAAGATTAATGCTTCTAACATGGAAGACCTTATTACCGTTGTAGCTCTTTATAGACCGGGTCCTCTTGAGTATATTGATGTATATGCTGAAAATAAAAAGAATCCTGAGAAAGTTCATTATGCACATCCCGTAATTAAACAACATCTAGAAGTTACTTATGGAATTATCGTTTATCAAGAACAAGGCATGCGTATCGTTAGAGATTTGGCTGGTTTTGACCATTCTGAAGTAGACAAGTTGAGAAAAGCTATCTCCAAGAAAAATGATAAACTTTTTAATGAAGTATGTTCTTTATTTAGAAAGAAATGTGCAATTAGAAATGTAAGCGAAAATGTTGTAGAAGAATTCCTTACCTTACTATCTAAATTCGTTGGATATGCATTTAATAGAGCTCACGCATGTTCATATGCTGTATTATCATTCCAAACTGCATGGCTAAGATATTATTATCCTTCTGAATGGTTAGCAACATGTATCCAATTGGCAAAAGATGATGAAGATAAATTATCTTTGTATATGAAGGATTGTAGCATGGAAAATATCAAAGTATTTTCTCCATCGATTAATCATTCTAGTATTGAGACTGTTGTAGATGAATATGGTAATATCCATTTACCTCTTACTATCCTTAAGGGTGTGGGTGACAAAGTTGCTGAGGTTTGTGGATATCAACCTTTTGCCGACTTAACAGATTTTGCTTATCGTGCTAAACCTAATAGAACAATTGTTAAGGGTCTAGCTATGGGTAATGCTTTAGACTGTTTATATAATGGTGTGAAGTTTGAAAATATTGAGGAATTTCTAGAATATTGGGATGAGATTGTAGCAAAGAAAAATGCCGAAGAAAAACAAAGACTCAAAGATGAAAAAAGAATGTCTATGGCAGATTCACCTATTGAGATTGTTAAATCAGAAGCCCCACCAGTAAGAACTAGAACAACAAGATCGGTTACAAAAAGAATAACCGGTCTAAGTAAAAATTTATTAGATGATGATTTCTTTAATTGAGGCCTATTATGTACGACGATTTTAATTGGGATGAATTAGAAGAAGAGGGAGTAGAAAGTACTCCCTCTGTTATAGAAGAAACAACAGTTGCTGATAATGATGAAGATGATTCCTTACATGTAAGTTTAAATTGGTCTGATTCGATTCCAATGTATACCTTTAAGGGAAAGAACTTACAGCAATCATTATTAGATAAGCTTGAAGGTATTACTCGTGATTCTTTTTCACAAGATGCAGCGATGTGGCAAGCTCAAATTAACTTATTGCCTTCTTTCGATGAGGGAGAAATAAGAAAAACTATTAGAACATGGAATCTAAAAATTCCAGAGCAATATATATTTGATGAATCTGAAATTTTGTCTACATATGTTCGTTTGATGAATTACAGATCCGAAATCAAAGATTATATTGATCTTGTGTATGCTCATAATGAACTTATTACACAAGCAGGTAAATCCTTGGAGAAAATTGCTATCAGATTATCTCCGGGGCCTAGACATGACAAAGAATCTAATGCTACTTCTGTAGTTAATGATTTTTCTGTTGCAGCATCTCAAACAAAAAGAATTCTATATTATTTAGAGCAAACAATCAAAACTATAGAATTTAATGCAATGTTAATGGGAAGAATGTTGCAAGAACGTCAAGCATTGTCTAAAATAAACAACACGATGATCAACGAAGGCATGAATGTCAACTATAATCGAAGTGTTCACAATCCGAATACAAAACATATCTAAAAAGAATTTGCATATTCGGAAACTCATGGTAGAATACAACACAAGCGCTGAACAAGAGCTTGATTTAGGAGAAAAATAATGGCAATATATTACGGCCCTGGTTCATCCCAGGGTGAGAAGAACAGTCCCAAAGGTAACTACTCCAATGATCGCAAGGCATGGTGGGATTATAAATTAAAGATTGATTTGGTTAACGGCAAGGGTTCCGTTACTATGCGATTGG